>CAZJCH010000014.1:242-16742 GCA_964544005.1 uncultured Papillibacter sp. | reverse complement strand
GAGCTTGGGGCCGCTTTAGGCCTGCCGGTCGTGTATGATAATCTTCATAATAAGGTCAACTGCTGCGATGCGTCGAAAGCTGATTTCTATTGGATCGCACAATGTGCGTCCTCATGGCAGCAAAGAGACGGCCGGCAGAAAGTGCATTATTCACAGCAGGATCGCCAAAAAAGTGCCGGTTCACATTCAGGGAGTATTGCCATAGATGAATTCTTGTATTTCTTCTCGAGCCTCGGCAGCAGCACCCCGGATATCATGCTTGAAGTCAAAGACAAAAATCTTTCGGCACTTAAATGCATCAATTGCACGATACAACATGAGAATACAAAGGTGCTGGAAATAGAGTGGAGCAGATACAAATACGCCGTGCTCGAAAGGTCTCCGAATGATTACAAAATTATCAGAGAGCTTCTCAAGGACAAGTCCTCCTACCCCCCGGTTGCCTTTTATCGGATCATTGAGCACGCATACATGCAAGAGGCTGTTCAGGGGCACAGTATCAATGCTGCTATGCATGTATGGGGCTATTTTAAGCGCCTGACAAATCCATCTGAAAAGCAACGTTTTTTTCATCTGTTGCTGAATTATACTACAGGGAACGCGTCTGTTTCTCCGGTCAAGCGCTTCCTATTAAAATTAGCTGCGAAATATAACCTGGAGTATCTATTGAAATCGTATTATTTTGTATAATATTCATGGATTACAGGCTTTGTCTGTGCTATATTATGTTTTAGTTATACTAATCAAAAGTCAACATTAATTTTGGAGGGAACAAAGATGCTGAAAGAGTTTAAAGCGTTTGCTTTGAAAGGAAACGTCCTCGACCTCGCTGTTGCCGTGATCATTGGCGGAGCGTTCGGAAAAATCGTTTCTTCACTGGTCAACGATATCATTATGCCTGCCGTCGGCGTGCTGCTGGGCGGCATCAGCTTTACCAATCTGAAGTATGTCATTACACCCGCCAGCGGCGATGTCGCCGAGGTTGCGATCCTCTACGGAACATTCATTCAAGCAATCGTTGATTTTTTGATCATCGCGTTTTCGATTTTCCTATTTATCAAACTGCTGTCTTCCAGAAAAAAGAAGGAGTCGGTAGCTCCGCCCGCCCCTCCGGCACCGGCACCGGAAGTGGTCCTGTTGGAAGAAATTCGCGACCTGCTGAAATCAAAGTAATAAGCACTTTATGGCAAATATTAGCTTGACAAGCATGAAATATCGGTGGTACGCTGAGGCTAGATAATTTTTTGGGAGGTCAATCGCCAATGAATAAAAAAGAAGCTTTTATGTCAGCTCTGCGAAACGATAAGCCGCTTAAGTGGATGGGCCACGCCTTTGATGCTTTCCATAATGAAGTCGCGTTCGGTCCGGGCGGACCAGAATTGCTGTTTCACGCGGTTATCGACCCCATTTCCAACTGGGATGTCCTTCAGTTTTCAGGCGAGTGCTACAAGGATCTCTGGGGCGTGACACACCGTTATATCCTCGGGGTCGACCCCGGCATCATCCCGCTCACAGACACAAAAAATCAGGTCATCAAGGACATGGAGCACTGGCGCGATTATGTCAAGTTCCCTGAAATTCCGAAGGATCTCGACTGGTCTTACGCTCAGGCCCAGTGCAAGGCTGCGCATGAGCGCGGCGAGCTTGTCATGGTGCCGACATTCCGCGGTCTGTTCGAGCGTTTACATTCGCTGCGCGCCTTTGAATGCGTCATGGAAGACCTTTTGCTGTACCCCGATGAGTGCGGGGAGTTCTTCGACGCATACACCGATTGGAAGCTGGAAGTCCTGAAGCTGCTGATCGACAACCTCGAATTTGACATGCTCCACAGCCATGACGATCTGGGCGCCAAATCAAAGCTCTTTTTCTCACCGCAGATCTACCGCGACATGTTCAAGCCCCGTTATAAAAAGCTGTATGATTACTGCCACAGCCGCGGCATTCTCGTACAGCACCATTGCGACTGCTATATTACGCCTTTCGCCGTGGATTTTGCGGAGATCGGCATCGATATGTGGCAGGGAGCGCTGCCGACGAACGACATCGTGAAGATCCAGAAAGAGCTTGACGAAAAAGGTCTCAATATGCTCCTCATGGGCGGCCTGGAGGCAGCGATCGTCGATAACGAATTCGCCACGGAAGAGGAGATTCGCGCCGAGGTTCGCAGAGCAATCGATACATACGGCCCCGGTGGTCATTTCCTGCCCTGCATCGGCTCCATAAACTGCCTGTACGAAAAGAACGAAGTAATCGCCATCGACGAGATGAATCGCTACGGCGCCGAGTGGATCAAAAAGCAGCAGGCATAAATCTCCGGACATTTAGCTAAGGTATCTTTGCAAAACCATCGGGAAAACCGATGGTTTTGTCATCTAAAAAGACCTGTTTTAGGGTGACATTTTCCCTTGTTGTTAACATAGCAGCCTTGCTTTGCTTAATTTACCTGGGCAATATTCCTCTCGACAGATTGATTCAAAAATCGGACGGTGTTATAATCAAGACAATCGTTGTGGGGGTATTTATGAAACAGCAAATTATCGGCGACATCTGCACTAAACTGAATGAACTGAAGATTCCTTTTACAATAAAGGATGATACATACATTTATGTCAACACGGAGTTCTACGATGTGGGCTATGGCACGCAGTCGAAAATGGTATTGTACGACCTGACCGTTTTTATTGACGAGCCGAACACCTCCGTTTTTATGTATGTGAAAACAGCTGAAAAATACATTTCGGCGGAGGGCACCATCGGAGAATATACGAACCAGTCGTCCTCCCTCTTCCGCACTGTCAAAAGCGTCTGCTCCGATTCCGACGGCAAGGTATCCGTCATCACCATCGACCTGGGCCAGGTGCCCAATACCGTCAAGGATACGGCATTTAAATACGGCTGGAAATTCCGGACGGCGCTCAACCTGAACAAGCGCGGCAAGAAGTCGGAGACCGCAGCGGCCCGGCCCGCTGCCGAAAGCTGGGAGCCGGAGGCTGCAACCGCCGAGCCTGTTGGGCTGACCGAACCGGAGCCAGCCCCGCCGCCGAAAGATACGAAAAAGAGGGGCATCGGTACAAGGTTTAAAAATATCTTCCGCCGTTGAATCGGTCCAGGTTATGCCTAACGTATTGGTTGTAATTAATCGGGTTTTCCACCTTTTCACACCGGTTTCGCACTGTGTTTGCACCGGTTTCTCACCGAAATTTGTTACGAAAATATTATTAATTATGCAAAAGTGGAAAATCAACGCCGGAGCGAGATAATTATCAATATTATGTAAAAAAGGCGAACTGCGTTCGCCTTTTTGCGTATTTTTTTACTTACCTTCTTTTGAATGCTTCCGCCGCTTTGAGCTGTTCAGCGGCGCTAGCAAGTGTTGTTGCGGTGATATGCTCGCCGCCTATGAGGCGGGCGAGCTCTTTTTTGCGGCCTTCGAGTTCAAGGGCGTTCACATATGTAAAGGTCCGGTCGTTTTCAGTTTTCTTATCGATCTCGAAATGGATGTCCGCCATGACGGCAATTTGGGGGAGATGCGTGACGCAGAGAACCTGCTTATCCCTTGACAGGTCAGACAGCTTTTCGCCGACGCGCTGGGCTGCCACGCCTGAGACGCCGGCGTCCACCTCGTCGAAAACCATGGTGGCGATATCGCCGTTTTCCGTCATCACGTTTTTAAGCGCCAGCATAATGCGGGACAGCTCTCCGCCGGAGGCGATGTGGCTGATGCGGCCCGGCGTTTCACCGGCGTTGGCGGACATAAGAAAGCGGATCTCGTCACAGCCGGTACCGTTGAGCCCGAATTCGCCGCCGACAATATCAAACTCTACCTTAAACCGGACGCCCGCCATGTTCAGGCCAGCCAGCTCAGACTTGATCCGTTCCTCGAGTCGTTTTGCCGCTTCATGGCGTTTCTCCGACAGGATATAGGCTTTATTGACGGCGTCGCTTTTAAGCTGCTCCAGTTCCTTTTCAAGCTTGACGAGCTTTTCAGACGAAAATTCGATCTCGTCCAGCTCATTGCGGCAGCTTTCCCGGAAGGCGATGAGTTCCTCCTCGCTGCCGCCGTATTTGCGCATCAGGCGGCGGAGGGTGTCGAGCCTCGATTCCAGCGCGTCCAACTCGCCCGGCGAAAACTCCAGGCCGCCGCGCAGGTCGCGCAGCTCTTCCGTCACGTCCTCGGCGTTATACAGCAGGTCTTTGAGTCGTTCGGCGGCTGTCCTGAAGCTGTCGGCATAGCGGGCGGCGGCAGCTGTCTGCGATTCGGCTTCCTTAATGAGCGCGACGGCGCCTTCGGAGCTGTCGCTGCCGTAGAGCGCGTAAAGCGCGCTGTCCAACGCGTCGGTAACCTTTGAGGCGTTTTTTAAAAGGTCGCGGCGGGCCGTCTTCTCGGCGAGCTCGCCGGGCTGGATATTGGCCTTTTCAAGCTCGCCGAGCTGAAAGCGCAGGCTGTCAAGCTTTCGCTCCTTTTCGCTTTCGCCAAGCGTCAGCTTCTCAATGTCGGCTTGCTTGTCCTTTAACGCTTTGTATGCGGCGCTGTAGACCTCGACAGCTTCCCTGAGCCCGCCGAAGCCGTCGAGATAGGTCCGGTGTGCGCTCTCGTCCAAGAGCTTCCGCCCGTCGTTCTGCCCGTGAATGTCGATGAGCATCCCGCCCAGCTCCCGAAGCTGCCCGACTGTAACGGGACAGCCGTTGATACGGCACGAGGTTTTACCGTCGGACATGATTTTGCGCATCAGGAACAGGGCGCCGTCCTCGTCTTCGTCAATACCGTTTTCACTGAGCCATTCCGATAATCTGGCGCCCGAAAAAACAGCCGTGACAGTAGCCCCATGAGCGCCTGTCCGGATGAGCTCCTTCGACGTCCGGCCGCCGATGACGGCCGACAGTGCGTCGATCACGATCGATTTTCCCGCGCCCGTCTCACCCGTCAGCACATTAAGCCCCGGGCCGAAAGAGATGTCCGCCTTTTCAATGACGGCGATATTTTCAATGTGGAGAAGTTGGATCATTGTGATGCCTTCTTCCTGGCATTGGTGTGGTGATTTCGTATGTATCGTGTGGTTATTTGTTTGTGCGGCGGTGCGCGGCAGAGGAGCTATGGTTTGCCGTAGGGACGGCCAATGACCGTCCTGTTATTGTGCGGCGTTACGCGGCAACTCCAATGACCGAAGGAGACTCTTTTGCCCCCATTCCTTTATTGGGCGGGCGGGCTATAACATGCTTTCGATTTCTTTGCAGAAGTGTTCGGCGGCGTTATTATCGCTCATGGCAAGAAAGGCGGTGTCGTCGCCGGCGAGGGAGCCGGCAAGGCTCTTTATATTCATGGCGTCAATCTGGGCGCAGGCGGCTGAGGCAAGGCCGGGCAGCGTTTTGATGACAACGATGTTTTGCGCGCTTGTAAAGGACGTCACGCATTCCTTGAATATGGCCTTGAGGCGCGCGGAATAATTCTGGGCCTCCTGCTTCTGGCCGATAACGTAATGATATTTACCCTGGGGCGTCAGCTCCTTAATGAGGTGCAGCTCCTTGATGTCACGCGAGACGGTCGCCTGTGTGCTGTCGACGCCCGCCTCAAGAAGCGCGTCGATAAGTTGGTTCTGGGTCTCGATATCCTGCGCTGTGATGATTTTTAAGATCGCGTTTTGTCGTTTACTTTTCAAAATTTTTCACCCAGCTTTTCGCTCACTTTTTTGTAAAAGCTCCTGTTTGGCAGATGAATCAGCAGCGTTTCCTTTAAAGATTTCCGAACGTTGACGGTATCTCCGCTGATGAGATTTAAGTATCCCCCGCCGTCGACGGAAAGGTAGGCGGGATTTGCCTTGACGGTGCCGAGCTCCACAGAGACAAGCCGGTCGGACGCCATAACGAAGGATTTTGCCGCCAAGACGTGGGCACAGATGGGGGTGACGATGATATTGTCGGCGCAGGGCTCGATGATCGGCCCGCCGGCGGCCATGGAGTAGGCGGTCGAGCCTGTCGGCGTGGCGACGATGGCGCCGTCGCCGGAAAAATGCGATATGACCAATCCGTCGCCGTAAAGCGTGATGTCGATAACCTTTGTGATGCCGGCGACGACGACATCGTTTAATGCAAAATCGCTGTAAACAACGGCGCTGTCCCGTATGAGCTCCACGTCGAGCATCATCCGCCTGTCTATCGTATAATTGCCGCGGACAGCACCGGGGATAAGCCCGATGTCTTCCTTTTCGATCTCCGCCATGAAGCCCTTGCTGCCCATATTGACGCCCAGGATCGGCACGGATTTGCCGGCAACCGACCGCGCAGTGCGGAGGATCGTCCCGTCCCCACCGAAGGTAATGAGCATGTCGGCGCCGTCCAGCTCCTTTTCAAGCGTCGAGACGTTCAGATCGGCGCAGACCGGCATGTCGCAGTCCTCTTCAAAAAGCGGGCAGACAGAAACGGAGACATCGCAGGCCTTCAGCATACCGTACACCTCCTGCGTCAAAAGCAGGTCTCTGTCGCGGCTCAGATTTGGGCAAAGCAATACACGCCTCATAAACGGCTAATCCTTTCGAATGCTCCGATTCGGGCGGCCGCATGGGGCCGCCCGCCGGATGTTATGAATCTTGGGTTTGCTCCGTAAGCTGATTGTGGGCACTTATGACAATCTGTCCGATGTCAATCTCATGACTTTCGCCGCTTACTGACAGCCAGCCCAAAAACTCGATATTACCCTCTGGTCCTTTTATCGGCGAAAAAGTTAAGCTCTTAACATGAAAACCGCTTTTTTCTGCGTTTTGAATAAAGCCGTTCAGAACGTCTGTGTGCGTCTGCACATCCCGGACGACGCCCTTTTTACCGACCTTGTCGCGGCCGGCCTCAAACTGGGGCTTGACGAGACATATAACGTCCGCGTCGTCCGTCAGAAGCGCTTTGACAGCGGGCAGAACAAGCTTCAGGGAAATGAACGACATGTCCATGACGGCGAGTTGGATTTTGTCCGGTATCTGATCCGGTATCAGGTAGCGGACATTCGTCCGTTCCATTGTGATGACGCGCGGGTCGCTTCGGATACTCCAGGCCAGCTGCCCGTAACCCACATCGACGGCATAAACGCGCATAGCGCCCCGTTTTAACAGGCAGTCCGTAAAACCGCCGGTGGAGGCACCGCAGTCGATGCATATCCTCGCTTCCGGAGAAATCCCGAAAAAGTCCAGGGCTTTCTCCAGCTTCAGCCCGCCGCGGCTGACGAACTTATTCGTGCCGCCACGCACTTCTATGACCTTCCGGTCGGTGACGGACGTCCCGGGTTTCAGTTCCCTGTTGCCGTCCACATAGACGATACCGCTCATCACAGCCGCTCTGGCTTTTTCACGGCTGTCGAACAGGCCGTCATCACAAAGGCGCACGTCAAGGCGCGTTTTATTCATGGCCGGTCTCCGCAGCTGTCCTTGAAGGCTGAAGCTGAAATATCAGCAAGCGTGACAGCCGCATCGGCGCCTTCGGCGTCATCGGCGTCATCGGCGTCTTCGGCGTCATTGGCTTCTCCGGCATCTTCGATTTCTCCGGCATCTGAGGTGTCCTGTTCGCCTTCAAGTGCAGGCGACGCGCTGACCTCGGGGGTCACAGTCCTGAACGTAACGTTGCAGGCTTCCGAGACGGCGCGGACGATGCCCGGCGTGTCGATGCCGCACATATGGCGGAGCTCTTCGATGCTGCCCTGCGGAATAAAGCGGCTGCCGAGATTTAAGAGCCTGAGGCTCTTAAGCTTGATCGAATTCAGCGCAAAATACGCGGCGATCCTCTCACCGACGCTGCCAGCCTCGGCACATTCCTCCAAAACGAGCAACCGGCCCGTGCGGCGTGCCGACATGACGACCGCGTCGATATCGATGGGTTGAATAAAATCGAGTTTGATGAGCTCAACCGAGATACCGTCGTTTTGCAGGATATTGGCCGCTTCCAGTGCCGCGTTTATATTGACGCCATATGTCACGAGGGTCATATCCTTTCCCTCACGCAGGCGTTTGGAAAACGAAGCCTGGCTAAAGCCTTCTCGATACCGCCCCTCGCCGCTCTTGGGATACCGGACGGCGACAGGCCCGTCCATAGACAGGACGGCCCAGCGGAGCATGTCCCGCAGCTCTTCAAAGCTCGCAGGGCAGAGGATTTTCATGTTTGGGACCGTCGTTAAAAATCCGACGTCATATATCCCCTGATGTGTCTCGCCGTCAGCCCCGACAAGGCCGGCCCTGTCGACGGCGAAGACGACGTGGAGGTTAGAAAGGGCGATATCGTGCAGGAGCATGTCATAGGATCGCTGCAGAAAAGTCGAATAGACAGCGAAGACGGGTATCATCTCCTGGGACGCCATGCCGGCCGCCATGGCGGCAGCGTGCCCCTCGGCTATCCCCACATCGAAAAACCGGGCCGGGTATTTGCCGGCGAATTCCGTCAGGCCCGTGCCGCTTGTCATCGCGGCTGTAATAGCGCAAACCCTGAAATCCTGGCTCGCCAGCTTCGTCATTTCATCGCCGAAGACGGTTGAAAAACAGGCGCTTCCTCTGCCGGAAGGCAGAACGCCCTTTTTGTAATCAAAGGGGCTGATACTGTGGTAGACATCCGGCGTCTCCTCGGAGTAAAGATAGCCCTTTCCCTTCTGCGTGATGACATGGAGGACGACAGGCTCGCCGAGGTTTTTTGCCCAGTTGAGCGATTCAATAAGTCGGCGCAGGTCATGCCCGTCAATGGGACCGGCGTATTGGAGGCCCATCTCCTCGAACATGCTGCAGTGCAGGAGTGCCTCCTTGAACGCGCTCTTGATGCCGTGGGTAAAACGGTAGATGTGGCGGCCGCCGGGAAGCTTTTCCATCAGCCTTCTGTATTTCTTCTTGAATGCGGCGTAGGACGGTTTGATGCGCTGCCTGGACAGGTATTTTGCCATACCGCCCACATTGGGCGTAATGCACATGCCGTTGTCGTTAAGTATGATAATGAGCGGCTCGCCGCTCTCGCCGGCGTCGCTTAAAGCCTCGTACGCGAGCCCGCCGGTCAGAGCGCCGTCGCCGATGACAGAGATCACGCTGTAAGCGCGGCGCGAGAGCGTCCTGGCCCGCGCCATGCCGAGACCCAGCGATATGGAGTTGGAGGCATGACCGGCGATAAACGCGTCATGCCGTGATTCCGACGGCTTCGGAAAGCCGGAAAGGCCATTGAACTGCCGAAGCGTCTTGAACCGGTCCTTTCGGCCCGTTAAAAGCTTGTGCACGTAGCTCTGGTGGCCGACATCAAAGACGAGTCTGTCGAAGGCCGTGTCAAAAACGCGATGGATCGCAACCGTCAGCTCGACGACGCCGAGATTCGAGGCCAGATGCCCGCCTGTTTTGGAAACGCTTTGGATCATGAACTGGCGCAATTCCTGGCACAGGCTTATAAGCTCTTTCTTGTCAAGTTTTTTAATATCCGCGGGGAGATTGATCTTATCGAGTATATCCAATGGTTTCCCTCATTTTTTCCTTGTTTATGGCTTTTTTGAAGAATTTTTCGTCCCGTTTCTTTTTGCGACCAGTGTTAAAGCGTGGTTTTTCAAGTAGATCAGCTTTCCCACGTCGAGGACGATGCGGGTGCTGTTGTTAATCGCCAGTGTTTTACCAACGGCCTTGCCGCCGATCATGAGGCCGGTGACGACGGATGAGACCGACAGCTGCAGCAGAATGTTCTCCGTCGATAAATCCTTCATGAGCCGCGCGACGATTAAGGACGACGTGGTTCCGCTGATAATGCCGGAGATGTCCCCGAAAACATCGTTGCAGATGCTGGAGACCTTTTCGGCGCTGCGTATGAGGCGGAGGCCTTCCGAGGCTCCAGGTTCCTTTTTCGCCGCCATGGAGTGGAATGGCGCCGCCGACGCTGCCGTTACGGCGACGCCGATCGTGTCAAAAACGATGCCGAGAAGAATAAAAACGGCTAAAACCAGAAATGCCATGACATAACCCGCGCTTCCGAGTATTTCGGACGAGGCAAAGGTAAATGCCATGGAGACAAGCATGCTGATGAGGATGATTTTTATAAACCATCTTTTATTTGTTTTCGTTTTCATTTTTAGCACCAGAAAACATTCATCGGATGAATGTTAAATAGACAAACAGCAGCGGCGGCAAGCAGAGTAAATCTTACGGCTTAGGTACGGGCTGGATTTCCCCCAAAGCTACCTCTCGTTGCCGATCAGGCGGTTTCCCTTTAAAGCCTCGTTCGATGCGTTACCAACATCGCTGCCCGATTGCCACTTAGTCCGTACTGCAATCCCCTTCCTGCCACGGGGACAGGTTCTCCCCGATCAGCCTAGGTGTTTTCCACCGCAGTCAAACCGTCTCTTAGCCTCTTTTGCAGAAAATATTTCAAGGGGCAATAGCGCCGGGCAGTATGGCCATACCACCTAACATTTAATCCCCTATCCGCAGATTCCACTCAAGGCAGGCTACTCTGCACACAGCATACGGCTTTAGCCGGTACACCGCAATGCAGGTTCAATCCTGTCCCGTACAAAGATCGCGCCCGATGTACGGGCTGCGTCAATGCACGCGAAACAGGTCTCCGCATGAACAGGGTCGGGATCTCCATGCCATTGGAGGTCGCCCTGAGCATGCAAGCGCATCATCGCTGCGGGCGGCTTACGCCGCGCGCAGATGCAAGCGCTTCCCCCCAGCACCCACCCCAAACTGGGCGTTCAAAGCAGGCACAAGAAGTTTCGCAGGTATGCCCTTCAAAGGATTTTTAGGCCCTTCCTGGAAGACGGCAGATCTGACTAGGATACTGCGCCGCTGTAATCTATATATTAACAACAATGAACTGAATTATCAATACTTTCTTTCTTCCAGATTTATGGCAAGGGCTTCAAGAAATTCTGTGTGTGCAAAGTTATTATGGAGCGCGGCAATCGCATAATGCGTCTGATCGCTGACGATGTGGCGCGCGTCGTGGACGCTCATCAGCGACATGAACGTCGTTTTGTCATTCTCCCTGTCCGAACCGGCCGTTTTTCCGAGAGCCTCGGTCGTGCCTGTGATATCGAGAATATCGTCCTGGACCTGGAACGCGAGCCCGAGATGCGCGGCGTATGCCTCAGCCGCCCGCAGCTGACCGGTGCCGCCGCCCGCCGCCGTCACACCCAGCTGGGCGGAAGCGACTAGGAGCGAGGCTGTTTTATAACGATGAATCTCCGTCAGTTCGTCAAGAGTTAGATTTCTGCCCTCGCTTTCCATATCCAGCGACTGCCCAAGGCAAATGCCGCCGAGCCCGGCAGCGCGGGCGAGTATCTGCCCCATTTTGACGACGGTTTCCGCCGAAAGTTCCGATTTTAAAAGTGTATGGAAGGCTTCCGCCTGGAGCGCGTCGCCTGAAAGCGTCGCAAGCGTCTCGCCGTAGACAATGTGGTTCGTGGGCTTGCCGCGGCGCAGCGCGTCGTTATCCATGCAGGGGAGGTCGTCGTGGATGAGAGAGTATGTGTGCAGCATCTCCACGGCACAAGCCGTGGGGAGGGCCATGCCGACATCCCCGCCGGATGCCTTACAAAACTGCAGGACAAGGATGGGGCGGATACGCTTACCGCCGGCCAGGAGGCTGTAGCGCATCGCTTCGGAAAGCGCGCTGCCATCTGTAAAGTACGTTTGCAGCTGCCGCTCAATCAGCTCGCGGCTGTTGTTAAACTCCCGTTCGAATTCTTCATAAAGCATGACCACTACTCCACAGCATCAAACGTTGTTTCTTCCGGTTTGCCGTCCGGCCCCTTTTGCAGGCGGACGACCTTCTGCTCGGCGCTGTCCAGCAGCTTGCCGCAGAATTTGATGAGATTCGTCCCCTCCTCAAAGAGCGTCAGCGACTGCTCCAAGGGCGCATCGCCCTTTTCAAGGGTTTTGACGATCTCGTCGATACGCAAGATGGCCTGTTCAAAAGTCAGTTTATCCATAATGGTGCTCCTTTGTCATTATTGACATGTTGTGTGGCGGTTATAACGTACGGGGTTTGGGGCGGCGTGGAAGCCGCCCCCTGCAATATTGCTCAAGTCATCTCGATAATCAGTCCACCGTCGCGTTGATTTTATCCTTTTGCAGTTTGATTATGATTTTGTCACCGCTTTTCACATCCGACGCTTTTTTGATGACGCCGGAGGGACCGTGGGCGATGGCATAGCCGCGGCCGAGGACTTTCAGTGGGCTCATTGCGTCGAGGGAGGCGGCGAGGCGGCCGTAGCGTTCGCGGGAGGTTGAAAGCTTTCTGGCGGCGGCGGCGGCAAGGCGGCTCGAGGTGAAGTCGAGGAGCATGCGCTTGTCGTCGATGTAGTTCTTCGGGGATTGCATGACGCGCTTCTGGCTGAGATCAACAAGCCGCTGCCGGAGCGATCTAAGCTCCCGGCGCAAGGCTTGTCCAGAACGAATTTCAAGATTCATGAGCGCCTCGCGCATATCAACGATATCAGGTACGGCCAGCTCGGCGGCGTTGGACGGTGTTGCGGCGCGCAGGTCGGCAACGAAGTCGGAGATCGTGACGTCCGGCTCGTGGCCCACGGCGGAGATGACGGGGATGACGGAGTCGTAAATGGCGCGTACCACGCGCTCGTCGTTGAAGGCCCAGAGGTCCTCTATGGAGCCGCCGCCGCGGCCGGTGATGATGAGGTCGGCGATTTTGCATTTGTTTGCGTATTTGATGGCGCCGACGATCTCGGGTGGCGCTTCAACGCCCTGGACGCGGACGGGTAGGATGACAACCTTACTGAGCGGCCAGCGCTTTCCCAAAACGCGGATGATGTCGCGCACGGCCGCGCCGGCGGAGGACGTTATGACGGCGATCCGCGCTGGGAAGCGAGGAATCGGCTTTTTATGGCTGGAGTCGAAGAGCCCCTCCTTCAGGAGCTTTTCCTTGAGCTGCTCGAAGGCGACGTAGAGATCGCCGACACCGTCGGGCGTCAGTTCACCCACATAGAGCTGATATGCGCCGTCGCGCGGGAAAACAGCCACGCGGCCGAAGGCGATGACCTTCATTCCGTTTTCGGGGCGAAAATGCAGCTTCGAGGCGCTGCCCTTGAACATGACGCAGCGGAGCGACCCGTCCTGATCCTTCATGGTAAAGTAGTGGTGGCCGGAGGGATAGACCTTATAGTTGGATATCTCGCCGCGGACGTAGACGGCGTTTAAAACCTCGTCCGAATCCAGCAGGTCCTTGATATGCTCGTTCAGCTCGGTGACATCAAATATTTTTTTATTCATTGGTGGAAACCGCCTTGTATGTAAGGATCGCAACGCCGAGGGCGTTGTCAGCGGAGTATTTCGGCTCGGCAAAGATGCCGCCGGGCATTTTCTGTCTCAGTATAGAATTGGAAGCCACGCCGCCGGAGAATAGAACAGGCAGATTCCCGTATTCTTTGACCGCGTTTTCCGTGGCGCGCCGGACGGCGGCGATGACGGACATGATGGTAAAATATGCGATGTCCCGGTGCCTAACAAGCGTTTCATACATTTGTTTTGTTTTGTGTTCAACTCCGGATAAGGAGAATGAGCTGCCGGTAACCTTTGGCTCATAAAAGACATCCCGCCCCATTTGGCACGCCAGCTGATCAAGCGCCCTGCCCGACGGGAACTGAAGGCCAAGAAGCTGGCCGGTCCTGTCGATGAGCTGGCCGGCCGATATATCCGTCGTGCCGCCGATGATGTCGCAAGTCACGGCTGTACCATGAGGTCTGACAAGCAAAAGCTCCGTCGTGCCGCCCGAAAGGTGCCAGCAGAGATGCGGCGCTTCGAACAGGTCCATTCGCCCGGCGGACCAGGCGGCGGCGGCGATATGTCCCTGTTGGTGGGAAAACTCAAAAAAAGGCACATCCAGTGCCTTTGCCAGAACCTGTCCCTGGGACGCGCCAGCCAGGAAGCAGGGCATATACGAATCTTCTGTCTCTCTCGGCTTTGTGCTGGCGCCGACAGCGACGATCTTTCCGCTGAGGTCAAGCTCCTTCATCACCTGCGGCAATCGACGCACATGCGCGTACAGCGCGTCGGATTGCCGGAGTCCAAGCTGGCCCGGCTCGACATCCAAAAGGCGACCGGAGTTGACGCCCGCCTCTCCGTCGAAGACGGCGCAGCTCGTCGTGTAGTTGCTTGTGTCAAAGGATAAAACAATTTCTCTCATACATTCGCCACTTCGTTGCGGGCGAAGCTGCCGAGGATGCCGTTGATGAAGGGCACCGTCGTCGGTTCCTCATAGCGCTTGGCAAGTTCGACGGCCTCGTTGATGGCGGCTTTGTCCGGTACGTCCGGCATATATAATATCTCAAACATCGCTGTTTTCAGGATTGCGACGGCTGTCCGGGAGATGCGCCCGAATTTCCAGCCGACGGCGTATTTTTCAATATAGCCGTCCAGCTCCGCGCTGTGCTCCGAGACGCCTTTGACGATCTTGCCGATATAATCAAGCTGGATATCATCCGGATACTCGGCAAACGTCTCGTCTTCCTTGCCGAGCGAGGCGTAGTATTCTTCATCGAATATGTTCCCGAGCACCATATCCGGGTTTTGTGGGTTTTCTGAGAGTCCGAAGCAGAGCCTTACCGCGATTTCCCTCGCCGCTGTTCGTGTCATAAAATCTCCTGTTAACCTGCCTTTCCCAATGCGACAGGTCGCATTGGGAACCCTGGCTATTTAATATGCGGTCGGCGGAAGTGAATCCCGCCGACCTGACGCCGCCTCGTTCGCGAGCTCACGAGGTTCCCTCCGGCTGTCGGCTTTCGCCGAACCCGCGGCGGCTCGCTTTCTCTCGCTATTCGTATGTCATGAATTACTGTTTATCTTTTTTAAAGGCAATGCCGCAGATATGGACGTTGACTGATTCCACCTGCAGGCCTGTCGTGGACTCAATCGCCGTGGAGACGGCTTTCTGGACGGCTGAGCCGACCTCATTGACGGCGCAGCCCAGCGACACCATGATGTAGATGTCGGCCGTGATCGTCTTCTCATCAAGATGGATCTTAACGCCCCGGGTGAGATTCTTCTTGCCCAGGAGCTCAACGATATCCCTGCCCGGGGATGAATAAAGCCCAGCGACGCCTTCGATCTCCAGCGCGGCGCTGCCCGCGATAATCGCGACGACTTCCTCGGAGATGTTGATGCTGCCCCTCTCGTCGAGATAGCTGATATATTCTCTGTTCTCGCCCATATCCAGTACTCCTCTATATTGTTTCACGCCCCGCCGGGGTATGAAACCCTCTAATAAACGTATAATACCTGCGTATGCAGGTATTATACTATAGTTTTATTAGAAAATAAAGCTATTTCACTTCAATAATTTTCAAATCTGTCGCTTTGTAGTCGGTCTGCGAGGTGACGACATCGGTAATTTTCGCAACCGATGAGGTCGCCAGGCCTTCCTGCGGCGCGGGAACAGTGATGTTGACGTCGGTCTCCGAGATGTAAACAACACAGTCGACAAAGCCTTTGGCTTTAATGAGGTCTTCAAGCTGCGCTTCCTTCACCGATACGGAGGCGATCTCTGATATCTCCTGAAGGGCCGCGTCGATCATCTCCTGGGATGCGCCCTCCGTTTTGCTGACCGTCGCCAGAGCCGCCGCCGCCGCGTCCCTCGCCTGCTGCCGGTTGAGGCGCGCTGAGTCGAAGAATTCCTTGTTGACAGATACATCCTCCTGGTAATACAGGCCGGCATCCGACCCCGTAGCCGACGCGCTCTGGTCAGTTACGGCGGCGCCCTCCGTATCCCGAGGAGATGCCTCAGTCACTGCTTCACTATTGTCGGTATTTTTGTTGTAGGACCAGTTTAAATATGCCGCGACACATACGAAAAGCAGCACCGTAATTATGACCGCGTTCCTCTTAAATGTTTTCACTCATGATGCCTCCTCAAGATTTATTCATTTTAGTTACGATGATTTTGTCTGTGCCGAGACCGGTGAGTCCCGCTACAGCCCTGACAATCTGCAGCTTGACCGCTGCGTTGTCCGCGCCCTGACAAACCACTAGAGCACCCTGAAATTCCGGATATATGTATTTCAGAGTTACCGGGGTTTCATTTGAACTACCCGATGAGACGATGACGACGGTGGCACTCTTATCCATACTGCTTTCAGCCGAATCTCCTTTGCCACTCGAGCTTCTTGATTCGCTTTCATCTTTTGCCAGAATCTGTTCCTCCGAAGACCTCAGCGTCAATAAAACCGTCACCTTGCCCGCCCCTTCGATTTTTGAAAGCGTGTCCGCCATGCGATTTTCCAGTTCGCTGAGAGAAAACTCCGTCTGCGCTTCAGAAATGCCGGCGGACTCTTTCTTGGACGCGGAAGAACCCGTCGGAAGGAGGAGCAGCACAAGCCCCACAAGCAAAACCACCGCGGCATATTTGTATTTTTTCAGCAGGTCCCATATCTTCCCGAACGTCTCCTGTATGTTTTTATTCCTCATCTCTCATGCTCCAGATCAACTCCTCCTGCGGTATGCCGAGCTCCGCTTCGATGCTGCTGCCCAGCTTGCCGCGTGTCTGCGTATCGGCGTT
>CAZJCH010000014.1:0-232 GCA_964544005.1 uncultured Papillibacter sp. | reverse complement strand
GCGTTCGTCACAATATTGGCGCCGCTCGTGAACCAATACCCTTCCTCGCTCCATTCAAGCGTCACCGCGATATCCAGGTCCGTTATCCCAAGGGATTTACCTTTGTCCAATATATATGCCTCACATCTCTGCTCTATGATACATCTTGTCAGGTTTTCGTTTTCACTTTCGATTTCGGATGAAAAGGCTTCGGCATCGTCTCTGTACTGCATCAGGTGTCTTGAAAAGCTCG
>CAZJCH010000013.1:16600-16863 GCA_964544005.1 uncultured Papillibacter sp. | reverse complement strand
TACATTGTCTGGCAGGTCTTTCCCTGTTTCCGGATCCACGATCTTGCATTCAATCTGCGGCAGCGCCCTTCCGACGGTTCCGACGCGGACGTCGATCGGATCGTCCGTCGAGCTCATGGTGCAGCCGGGGGAGGCCTCCGTCTGCCCGAAGACGATGGTGATTTCAGACATATTCATTTTTGCCAATACGTCCTTCATGACGGAAATGGGGCAAGGAGAGCCCGCCATAATACCGGTACGCATATACGCGAAGTCGTCGGAAT
>CAZJCH010000013.1:12198-16590 GCA_964544005.1 uncultured Papillibacter sp. | reverse complement strand
CTCCAGCATGGCGATGAACATCGTCGGAACACCATTCAGGGCTGTTATGTGCTCTTGTTTGACACAAGCGAGCGCGGCCTTCGGGGAAAAGTACGGCAACGGCGACATTGTGGAGCAATGCGTCATACTCGCCGTCATGGACAACACCATACCGAAGCAATGGAACATCGGTACGTGGATAAGAAACCGGTCCGCCGTAGAGAGGTCCATCCGGTCGCCGATGCATTTGCCGTTGTTGACGATATTGTAGTGTGTCAGCATGACGCCCTTCGGAAAGCCCGTCGTGCCGGAGGTGTACTGCATGTTGCAGACGTCGTCCTTATGGACAAGCGATGCGCGCCGGTATACCTCTTCCGCCGGGACGCGGTCGGCAAGTGCCAGCGCGTCCTCCCAAGTCAGGCAGCCCTTCTGCCTGGACGAGACCGTGATCACATGGCGCAGAAACGGCAGGCGTTTGCAGTGGAGCGGTTTTTCGGCCGGGGTATAGCTGAGCTCCGGACAAAGTTCCCTGATGATGCCGATATAATCGGAGTCTCTGTAACCGTCGATCATCACGAGCGTATGGATATCGGCCTGGCGCAGAAGGTATTCCGCCTCGCGGATTTTGTAGGCCGTATTTATAGTAACAAGCACGGCGCCGATTTTAACGGATGCCCAGAAGGTGACATACCATTGCGGCACATTTGTCGCCCAGATGGCAACCTTGTCGCCGGATTTGACACCGAGGGCGATGAGCGTGCGGGCAAACATATCGACATCCTCGCGGAATTCCGCGTAAGTACGCGTATAGTCAAGCGTCGTGTAACGGAAAGCGTACTGGTCCGGAAACTCTTCCGTCACCCGGTCGAGAACCTGGCTGAAGGTCAGATCAATGAGCTCGTCCTTCGGCCATATGAATTTGCCTGTCTTGCGTTTGTTCTCATAATACCTGTCACCATACTCGCGGATCTTGATAAACCTGCTGACAACGTTGACGAAATGCGGGAGGACAATGTCCGGATCGTTCAGGCCGGGATCGTCCATCCTGAAATTGAGCGAGAGTGACCCGTTGTAATCAATAGAACGCAGTGCGGCGGCCATTTCCGTCATGGGGACGACGCCGTCGCCAATCAGACACGGCCTTAAGGTGTCGCCGTCTTTTTCTGAATCGCTCACATGAACGTGCCTGACATAAGCGCCGAGGTTTTTGATCGTCGTATCCGCCGACTCGTTGTTATAGACGAACGGATGATGCAAATTCCATAAAGCGGCCAGATTGTCGCAGGCAAAACGGTCCAGGAGCTGGCAGAGCTTTAACGAGTCCGCGTAGATGCCCTTTGTTTCAACGAGCAGTATGATGCCCTCGGATTCGGCCAACGGCAGAAGCTCGCCGATCATGGCGATCGTCTGCTCTTCGTTATCCATGTTCCCCGGCCCTATATCAAGGCAGACATACGCAGAGCGCAATGCAGAAGCGAAAAGAATACAGTCGGCGGCGTCCTTGAGCGCGGCGTTTCGGGCTGTTTCATCCGAAGAGAGGCTGACAGTGACACAGGGGACGCTCAGCCTGGTATCGCCGAGGCGTCGGAGAATCTGATAGCGTTCAGCTTGCCGTGAGGCGTCCAGAAATTTGTGCGCGTCGGCAGCGGAGTAAGCGAGCTCAAGCCCCTGAAAGCCCATACTCTCGGCGAGATCACAGTGCTCGTTCCAGCTGAGGTCCGGCCAGTTGCCCGTATAATAAGACAGCTTCATAGGCCCTGTTCCTCATTGACGATTTTGTTGACGGCGGAGAGGTACGCCCGGATGCTGGCGCCGACAATGTCGGTCGAGAGGCCGCGGCCGGAATAAAGCTTACCGTTGTAACGGATCTTAACGATCGCATCACCCATCGCCTCCCGGCCTTCAGTGACGGCCTGAATCTGGAATTCATCCAGCTCAAAGCGGCGGTTTACGAGCTGTTCTATGGTCAGGAAAGCGGCGTCAATCGGGCCGTCGCCGATGGAGATCGCCTGGAACGGGACGCCGTCTTTCAGCACGCGGATAAATGCCGTCGCTGTAATGGCATTGCCGCTGTTGATAACATAATTGTCCAACTGATATGTGGGCGCCACCTGCCCGGCTGTTTCGGCAACGAGCGCTTCAAGATCCCGATTAACAACCTTTTTGCTGCGGGAGATCTCCTTGAATACACGATAAATCTCATTCAGATCGTCGTCGCTGACATCGTAACCCAGAAGCTCGATTCTTTTTCTTACGGTGGACATGTCGGCGTCGGCTTTGAGCTCCTCCTGCTCCGGAACGCCGACTTCGTCGGCAGCGAGCGCAAAACGTCCGGAACGGCTCGCGCCGGTAATGGCCTCCAACTGCCGGCAGGTGCGGAAAAGCGCCGTGACATTCGCGCCGCAGGTCATATCAAGAGCCTCGCCGCGAACCTTCAAAGCGTTCAGAAACTGCTCCAGCGACAGATGGCCGGAATTTAAGCTGCTGGTGACCTTGAGCTGCTGTACGCCGCAGGCTGCCGCTGCCAGGGCGGAGGCTGTGGCAAGACCCAGATTGTCTCTCAGGTGAAGGGACAGGATGACGCCCTTAAGCGCGGGAACCTTTTGCCTGACGGTGTTTATAAACGCGGTTATTTCGTCGGGAGTTTTTTCGCCGGTAGCGTCGCACAGCGTAATTATCTTTGCGCCGGCGGCGATAGCCGTGTCAATAACGGCGCATAAAAAATCCGTTTCGCTGCGCGTGGCGTCCTCGGCTGTGAACTCGACATTCGGGCACAGAGAAGCACATAGTTCGACCGTTTCCCTGACCTGGCCGAGGACGTTGTCGGCTTTCAGGCGGGAAACATACTCCATCTGAACCGTAGATGTCGGCACAATCAGGTTCAGCCGGGCTTTTTTTGCTTTGGCTAATGCTGTGGACGCTCTTTGGATGCCGGACTTGTCCAGCGAAACAGGAACGCAGATGAAGCAGTTTTCAAGCATGGTTGATAGAGTGCGGACGAGGACGCCGTCGGCGGCCGCCTCGGTGACGAAGCCCGTTTCAACAGTATCGATTTTAAGCTTTTCCAAGAGCTTCGCCATTTCAATCTTCTGTTTGAAACTCAGGCCGGACGGGAAGAGCTGTTCGCTCTCACGCAGGGAGATGTCGACGATTTTAACTTCTCTCAAGAGCACTACCTCCTCTGAAAATAAAGATTCAAACCGCCATCGCATTCAGCCCGTGTCGTCTTCACGCCTTCCGGTCAGGATGCGATGGCGGATTTATTATTCAACAACCTGAATCCAGCCTTTAGGGGCTTCAATGCGGCCCATTTGGATGCCGGTCAGGGTGTCGTAAAGCTTCCTGGTGACCGGACCCATACCTTGGGCACTGTTGGCCATGACGATTTCGTTGCCGTGGTCGACAATTTTGCCGACAGGGGAAATAACGGCTGCCGTACCACATAGGCCGCATTCTACAAAATCCTTGACCTCGGCGAGCTCGATATCTCTTTCCTCGACCTGAAGTCCAAGATATTCCTTCGCTATTTGGAACAGAGAGAGGCGCGTGATGGACGGAAGAATACTGTTTGATTTTGGGGTGACGACCTTATTATCTTTCGTAATAAATATAAAATTCGCGCCGCCTGTTTCTTCGACTTTTGTATGGGTCGCCGCATCCAGAAACATATTTTCGTCGTATCCGTTATGATGTGCTGTCACAATGGCATGGATGCTCATGGCGTAATTCAACCCTGCCTTGATGTAGCCTGTCCCATTTGGAGCCGCACGGTCAAAATCGCTGACACAGAGGGTCAGCGAACGGACGCCGCCTTTAAAATACGGACCGACCGGTGTGGCTAATATACGGAATTGATATTCCTTTGCCGGGGCAACACCAATGACAGGTCCGCTGCCAAACATAAACGGACGAATATAAAGTGTCGCTCCGGAACCGTAGGGCGGGACATAAGCGGCGTTTGCTTTAATTGTTTGAATAGTGGCATCCACAAATCTCTCTTTTGGGAATACCGGCATCTCCAGCCGTTTGGCACCGTTCTCCATTCGCGCCGCGTTCATATCGGGACGAAATGCAACGATCCGCCCGTCCTCTGTTGTATAGGCTTTCAGTCCTTCAAAACAGGACTGAGAATATTGAAGAACACCGGCGCATTCACTAATGGTAATCGTGCCCTCACCAGTCAGCTGTCCGTCATCCCATGTGCCGTTCATGTAGTTTGACACATAACTCTTGTCTGTTTTCCGATAGCTGAAATCTAGATTTGCCCAATCTAAATCCTTTTTTCCCATCGCTTGCACTTCCTTTCGTGTTTATAAGACGATTTGTATACATAGGCAAAATGCTTTATTTGATATAGGTGAACGCCCTCATGTTCAGGTCGTTCAATTTGGCTTTCGCGCCTGTGAACGTTTT
>CAZJCH010000013.1:0-12098 GCA_964544005.1 uncultured Papillibacter sp. | reverse complement strand
TGAACGCCCTCATGTTCAGGTCGTTCAATTTGGCTTTCGCGCCTGTGAACGTTTTATGCATAACAGCTTCGACAGACTTTTCGGATACAACGTTTGTCGCGCGCACAAGCGCGCCAAGCATGACCATGTTCCCGACCTTGACGCTGCCGAGCTCCATAGCGATCTCATTGACCGGGACAGTGATGACGTTGATGTCGGTCCGCTTTGCCGGCTGATCGACGATGGAGGTGTTGATTAAAAGCACCCCGCCCGGCTTGACCATCGGCTCAAACTTGATGAGAGACGGCAGATTCATAACGACGATGGCGTCGGCTTCGTATATGAGCGGACAGCCCACCGGCTTGTCGGAAACGACGACGGTGCAGTTGGCCGTGCCGCCGCGCATCTCCGGCCCGTAGGATGGGAAAAAAGTGGCGGATTTATCTTCCAGCATGGCGGCATATGTGATCATCTGCCCCATCAGCAATACGCCCTGGCCGCCGGAGCCGGCAAAGAAAAGCTTCGTCGTACTCATTGCACTTCCTCCGGTTTCTTGAAGATTCCGAGCGGGTAATAGGGGATCATATTTTCGCCGACCCACTTCATCGCATCGCGGGGCGGCAGGCCCCAGTTCGTGGGGCAGGTGGACAAAAGCTCCACAAACGCGAAGCCCAGCTTCTTTTCCTGGACCTCAAACGCGCGTCGGATGGCCTTCTTGGCCAGTCGGATGTGGGCGGGCGAATCGAGGGCGACACGCTCCACATAGACGGCGCAGTCCAGCGTTGATATGAGTTCGGCCATTCGGATGGGCATGCCGGCCTGCTCCTTGGTGCGGCCTTCCTGAGACGTCGTCGTCTTCTGGCCGATGAGCGTCGTCGGCGCCATCTGACCGGATGTCATGCCGTACACGCAATTATTGATGAAGAAGGTACAGAACTTTTCCCCCCTGGCCGCCGCGTGGACGATTTCCCCCATGCCGATGGAGGCCAGGTCCCCGTCGCCCTGGTACGTGAAGACAAGCTTGTCGGGGTGGACACGCTTGATCCCCGACGCGACGGCAGGCGCGCGGCCGTGGGCCGATTCGCACATGTCGATTTTCATAAATTTGTGGATCTGGACGCTGCAGCCTATGGAGGCGGCGCCGATGGTATCGCCGAGCTTGCCCATCTCGTCCAGCGTCTCCATGATCAGGCGGTTGGCGATCCCGTGGGTGCAGCCGGGGCAGAAGTTCGTCTCAACATCCGTCATCCCTTTTGTAAAATTAAATACTGGTTTCATATTACCTCCGATCCGCCGCGAAGCGGCGGCACATTTAGTCAATTTTAATTCTCCTTAAGCGTTCAACGCTTCAAGGTAGATCTTTTTGGCTTTTTCCGCGATCTCGATGGATGTCGGGATCATGCCGCCTGTTCTGTGGATCAGCTCGACCGGATAACGGCCACAGACGCCTCTTTTAACATCGTCGAGCATCTGGCCCATTGACAGCTCCGCGGAGATGACGACCTTCGTTTTGTCGGTGAGCGTATCGAAGGCGGCATACGGGAATGGCCATAATGAAATCGGGCGGATCAGGCCGGCCTTGACGCCCTGCGCGGCAAGAAGCTCAATGGCTTCCCTGGCAATCCGGGCGACGGTGCCGAAGGCGACAAAGACGATATCGGCGTCTTCAACGCCGGTGCTCTCATAGCGGCACAGCTCTTTTTCGGCCAGCGCGTATTTTCTGAAGAGCTTTTCCACGTGCTTCTCCAGATCGTCCGGCTGCATGCGGAGGGATTTAACAACTGTACGTTTGCTCTCGTCGGACCCGTAGCCGACGATCGCCCAGGGCTTGTTCGCTTTGATCTCTTCTTCCTTCATGAACGAACGGGCTTCCGGCAGCCGTATGGGTTCCATCATCTGGCCCATGATGCCGTCGGCAAAAATAGAAATCGGGTTCTGCCAATGGTCGGCCAGCGGGACCGCCTCGTAGATGATGTCCACGGCCTCCTGGACACTGGACGGCGCGAAGACGGGGATACGATAGTCGCCGTTGCCGCCTCCGCGTGTGGCCTGATAATAATCGGCCTGTCCCGGCTGAATGCCGCCGATGCCGGGGCCGCCTCGGGAGACGTTCAAGATAACAAGTGGGACTTCAGCAGAACACATAAAGCTCAAACCCTCCTGCATCAGCGCGATGCCGGGGGAGGAGGACGACATAAAGACACTTCCGCCCGAAGCCCCGGCGCCGTAAGCCATATTGATGGCGCCCAGCTCGCTCTCAGCCTGAAGGAATGTGCCGCCCCGCTTCGGCAGCTCACGGGACATGTATTCGGGGATTTCGCTCTGCGGCGTAATCGGGTATCCGAAATAAAAGCGGGCGCCGCCGCGGATGGCCGCTTCGGCAAACGCCTCATTGCCTTTCATCAAAACCTTATCCGTCATTGGACTCGTCCTCCTTGTAAATCGCAATCGCTCCATCCGGGCACACAAGCGCGCAGGACTGGCACCCGATACACTCCTCTTGACGGGATATCGAAGCGGTGTTATACCCTCTGTTGTTGATCTGCGCGCTCATATCGATAATTCCTTTCGGACAGAACGCGCGGCACAGCTCACAGCCTTTGCATTTGTTGCTGTTGAACTGGACTAGGAATTTTGCCATTTCTTTGCTCCTTTCGGGAAGTGTTTGAATTTTTAGCTTCGTGTTGGTCAAAAAGCCTTGAAAAGGCTTTTTTGTTAATGATTAAGCCCTGAAAGGGATTAATCATTTGTCGAGCCAGCTTGGCCGCATGTATAAGCCCAGCGGCATCAGGCAGCCTGAAAGTCCTTTGAGCTCCTCCGCGGAAACAAGCTGATCGGGGTAGCAGTCGCACCAGAGGACTTTGCCTGTCTTTTCACAGAAATCCGCACATAACCGATGGCCGTTAATAATAACCGCCGCCGTCGTCTCGCGCAAAAGGTGCGTGTTGTTGATGACGCCCTCGACGGCAAGCCCGGTGATGGCTTCAATTGCCCGGACGTGCTCTGCTGCGCTGTCAATGTCGCGTGTCTCGAAACGGCAGAAATTCAGAACGGCCACTGCCGCTGTCTCCTCCGGCGTGAAGTATTTCGTAAATTGGTTTAAAACCTTTGCGCCGCTGTCGTTGCCGCCGGCGTCGATGATCACGCGGCAGCCCTTGTCCTCAAGCGGCGCGCGGACATCGGCGGCGAGCTCGGGCAGCTCGGCTGTGATTTCTGTTTTATATATGCCGCCGTACACCTTGACGCCCGCCGTTTCAAGCATATCCATTCGTTCCCGAGAACGGAAATACGGATTGACGATATCCAGATCGACAACGGCCAGACGAGGATATAAACGCTCCTTCTCTTTGGCCAGCCGTATTGCGAGGCTTACGGCGAATTCTGTCTTACCGCTCCCGTAATGACCGGTGACGATCATGATCCTTT
Organism: uncultured Papillibacter sp.; assembly: GCA_964544005.1. GTDB lineage: Bacteria > Bacillota > Clostridia > Oscillospirales > Oscillospiraceae > Sporobacter. Next base: position 8,693 of record CAZJCH010000013.1, on the reverse strand, counting down.
TTTTTGTCAAAAATGTGTTATTGCTCATATTAACCACCTGCAGCCTGCCGCGCCAAGGGATTGCGCTTAAAAAAAGACTGATAAATAGTATACTCCGAACAAGCCTTGTTTGGCAAGCCGGAGATTTGCTGATTTAGCATGTTATTGCCCTGAATTGAAAAAAAAAGGGCGAATCGCTTTGCGATTCGCCAAAGAAAGGGTTGTGGGATAAAGATATGAGCTTACGTCCTTCGCCTTCAATATGAAAGCTGCAGGACCTGCGGCATCCTCATGCCATTGGATAAGCTGTACCTAAATAATACTCCTGTTTACACATTCTGTAAATAGGAGTATTTGTCGATTCGGCACTAGTTTTGTCTAAGCCGCCTTATTCTTTCCCGGCCTGCATACTCAGGTACGCGTTGATGAAGCCGTCAATGTCGCCGTCCATGACGGCGCCGATATTGCCGTTTTCAAAATTGGTGCGGTGGTCCTTGGCCAGGGTGTACGGCATGAAGACGTAGGACCGGATCTGGCTGCCCCACTCGATTTTCATCTGCTCGCCCTTGATGTCGCTGATTTTATCCAGGTGCTCCCGCTCCTTGATCTCCACAAGCTTTGAGCGAAGCATCCGCATGGCAACCTCCCTGTTCTGGTGCTGGCTGCGCTCGATCTGGCAGGCGACGACAATACCGGTCGGCAGATGCGTAATGCGGATGGCGCTCTCCGTTTTATTAACGTGCTGGCCGCCCGCGCCGGAGGAGCGGTACGTATCGACCTTGAGATCCTCGGGCCTTATATCAATTTCTATATCGTCCGATATGAGCGGCGCGACCTCGACAGCTGCGAAAGATGTATGGCGCCGGCCGGACGCATCGAAAGGCGATATCCGGACGAGGCGGTGGATCCCGCTTTCGCTTTTTAAGTAGCCGTAGGCGTTTTCGCCGTCGATTTCAATAGACGCAGACTTGATGCCAGCCTCCTCGCCGTCAAGATAGTCCAGGATTTTATATTTCATACCGTGGCGCTCCGCCCAGCGGGTGTACATCCTGTAAAGCATTTCAGCCCAGTCCTGCGCTTCGGTGCCGCCTGCGCCGGCGTGGAAGGATAAAATCGCATTGCTGCCGTCGTATTCGCCTGACAATAACGTTGACAGCCGGGAGTCTTCCAGAGCCTTCTCAAAGGCTGCATATTCTTCCTGAAGCTCCGGGAGGAGGCTTTCGTCGCTTTCCTCAATAGCCATCTGGCACAGTGTCATGATATCGTCCCACCGGGAAACCAGCTTTTGATATCCGGATACCTTGGTCTTCAGCTGCTTGATCTTCTGCAGGACCTTCTGTGAATTGTCGAGATTGCTCCAAAAGCCGTCCTGCGCGCTCTCGTTCTCGAGCTTATCGATCTCCGCTTCGGCCTCCTTGAGTTTAAGCGCTTCGCCAAGACCCTGGAGTGCCGGCTTCAGTGCGTTGATTTTTACTTTATAATCATCAAATTCTATCATTTGCAGACCGCTTTCGTTCGTAGATTCTATGTCGTCGGCATAATCAGGCGGAATCGCTCGCTGGGTACGGTGGCGGCGTCGCCGTAGATGAGGTCGTCGATATCCTGGGGAATTCCGCCCGTGCAGGTGCTGATACACATAAGCATACTCTCACTCCCGATTTTTTATAACACCAATATATGCTCGGGAGATTTGCGGTGTTCCGCGCGGTCAAGCTTTATTGAGAACGGCGACAACGACCTCGGGGTTATTCAGAAAACGCGGGATACCCGTATGGTTGCCGACCCCGCGGGAGACGAGCATTTTCGTGCCGCCTTCAGTATAAACGCCGCTTGTATACTTCGGGAACAATTCACGGGACGGGCCGAAAAGCCCTCCGACCAGCGGGAGCCGTATGAGCCCCCCGTGTGCGTGCCCGCACAAGAGCAGGTCGACGCCTTGCGCGGAGAGCCTGTTCAGGTAGATGTTCCGGTGGGCAAGCAACACAAGGAACATATCGCCTTCATTCTCTTGCGCCTCGGAGATAAACGCTTCAGGTGAAATCATGTCGGCCGGACCGTTTGGGTCGTCAATGCCAGCGAGAACAATCGAAGCCGTACCGATTTCAAGGCGCGCATAATCATTTCTCAAAACCGTGGCGCCGCTGTCGTCAAGCACCTTCAGGAGCTCGCGAGCCCAGCCGGTATCCCACTCATGGTTCCCGGTCACATAATAGACAGGTGCGATGCTGACAAGCGACCTGATGAGCGGCTGTACGATGCCGAGAGCATCGTTCATTTCATCGTTATTACTGATCAGATCTCCCGTAATGGTGATGATATCCGGACGCGCTTTTTTGACCGTGTCAATGAGCCCGGAATTGTCTTTGCCGAACTCTGCTGTATGGATATCGGAGAGCTGTACGATCCTGTATCCGTCAAAAGCCGCCGGCAGATTATCATAATGTATAGAATACTCATTGATGGTGATGCGCGTGTTGCTGTCATAAAAAAGAAACGCCACAAGGAGTATCAGAAACAGTGTAATTATCAAACCGGTATGGCGGCGCTTTTTAATCATTTTCATTGCTTTATCAATCTCCGGCCGCTGATCGGCTAAATGTAAATCTTAAGGTCAGGCTTCCTTATCGCGCACAAAAACGTGCGTGATGTTTTTATCGGTCGTATGTCGAAAATCCACTTCGAAGCGGTCGATCGATTTAATGAGGGACGACAGCTTCTTAAAACCGAAGTTTCTGTGATCAAAATCAGGCCGTTTTTTAAGCAGCAGATTGCCCAGCTCTCCCATGAACACCCAATCGTCATCCTCGGAGAGGTCCGAGATTGAATCGGCGATAAACTGCACCACATCCTCCGGCACCTTCGTGCTGCGTGTTTTGACCTGAACGGGCGGCTTAACCTTGTTTTTTTCAGCAGGCTTCTGGTTGAGCTCCTCATCGTTACTTGTTTTAAGCTCGACTGCGTTTGCCCTGATGACTTCGATATACGTAAACTTGTCGCATGCGGCGATAAACGGGCTTGGTGTTTTCATCTCGCCGATGCCGATGACACGCTGCCCGGCTTCCCGCAGGCGGATGGCCAGGCGTGTAAAGTCGCTGTCGCTGGAGACAATGACAAAGCCGTCCGTTTTCTCGGTGTAGAGGATGTCCATTGCGTCGATAATCATCGCAGAGTCCGATGAATTTTTTCCGTAGGTATAGCTATATTGCTGAACCGGCGTGATGGCGTTTTCAAGAAGAGATGATTTCCAGCCGCCGATGGACGGACTTGTCCAATCGCCGTAAATGCGTTTGATTGTCGGCGTGCCGTAGATCGCGATTTCCTCCATAACGCTTTTGATGCAGTTGCGGGGGACGTTTTCGGCGTCGATCAGAACCGCCAGCCGTAGATTATTCAGATTCAAAGCATTTGACGTCACTATTTCACCTTCCTGTTTTTCCTTATGTTTATTCTGTTATTGACTATTGTTTATCGATCGATACAGGCAATATTGGTCATTGTCCATTGTATTCCAAGTTATTATAATTGACTTGCGGCAGATAATCAACCATGATTCGGAAAGGTTTAACCTCCCGCTTCCCGTGAAGTTATCAACAAACTCACATAATTATCCACAAATTTCCAAGCTTTTGAGTCGAACCATGTCGTAAGGGGTCGAATAAATATTGATTTTACGAAGGAACACGAGAAGAATAACGTTTAATACTAAAATATCCAACAATAAAAGCGACGAAATATGGAGGAAAAGTTGCGTAAGCTTTATGTAACATTTAAGAAATTATTAACAAATTATTAAGAAATTATTAAATCGATTGTTTATTGCTTTAAAAAGGGGTATAAATAACCTGCGTGTAATTATTTGGTATAATATACCAGGGGAGCAATAAACAATGGAAACGGTCGGTTTAATCAACTACATCCTGTCGATAACATTTACGGTCTTTTATCTTTACCAGTTTATCTACATCCTTGTACCAATTTTCAAAAGAAACAAACAAGAACCGGCAGCGGCCGTAATGCACCGTTATGGCGTCATGATTTCAGCCCGGAACGAGGAAGCTGTTATTGGGCAGCTGATCGGCAATATTAAAGAGCAAAATTACCCGAGAGACCTGATCACGGTGTTTGTTGTCGCAGACAATTGCTCCGATGCAACGGCCGAAATCGCCCGGAGTGCCGGTGCCGTTGTCTATGAACGTATCAACAAGCAGCAGGTCGGAAAGGGTTACGCGCTGGATTTTCTATTGACGAAGATCAGTGAGGATTATCCGAGAGACGCTTTTGACGGATTTTTCGTCTTTGATGCGGATAACCTGCTGGATGAAAACTATATATCGGAGATGAACAAAACCTTTTCGCAAGGCCACCGGATCATCACCAGCTACAGAAACTCAAAAAATTACGACGGAAACTGGATATCGGCCGGGTATTCGCTCTGGTTTCTGCGCGAGTCCCAGTTTCTTAACAATTCACGAATGCGCCTGGGCATAAGCTGCGCCGTCTCCGGGACGGGATTTCTGGTGCACAGGGACATCATAGAGAAAAACGGGGGCTGGAAATTCTTCCTGCTGACGGAGGATATCGAATTTTCTGTTCACAGCATCATAAACGGCGAGCGAATCGCTTTTTGCAGGAACGCTGTCCTCTACGACGAACAGCCGACGGATTTCCGGCAGTCCTGGCGGCAGCGCCTGCGCTGGGCTAAAGGCTTTCTTCAGGTATTCCGGAAATACGGCGGCGCCCTAGTAAAATCAATAATCTCAAAGAAGAGCTTTTCCAGCTACGACATGCTGATGATCATTCTGCCGGCGCTTTTTCTGACGATGTTCAGTGTGATATGCAATATTACAGCGACCGTCATAGGCGCAATGCTCGGTTATGACGTTTTCGCCGCGGTCAGCTCGCTGATCTGGACGTGCGTCAACGGGTATCTGCTTTTGTTCGCCATCGGTCTTATCACCCTGATATCCGAGTGGAAGCAGATTCACTGCAAGCCCTTTTACAAGATCGCTTACCTGTTCACCTTCCCGATCTTCGAGTTCACCTATATTCCGATTGCCCTGACAGCACTTTTTGGGAAGGTGGAGTGGAAGCCGATTATCCACAAGGAAGTCAGAACGCTGGCCGAGGTCCGCGGAGAAATCAAAAAAGCGGGCTGACGCTAAAAAGCAATTTAGCATGTTGCTGATTTAAAACGATGTGTGGTATACTACCTGAAAGGCAGTATGCCACTCTTTTCTGGAGGCTTTTGTATGAATATAAGCGCGCCGTGGCTCGAGCACTATGATAACGTACCAAAGAACCTTCAGTATCCCGATTGCTCGATGAGCGACCTTGTCCTTGAGGCGGCTCGAAAATACCCGGACTATATTGCCTATGATTTTTTCGGAAGTAAGGCTACCTACAGGGAGTATGCCGGGAAGATTGACGAATGCGCGCGCGCGCTCGCCACGGCCGGGATCAAAGCCGGTGACCGTGTCACGATCTGCATGCCCAACACACCACAGGCCGTTATTATGTTCTATGCCGTCAACAGGATGGGTGCCGTGGCAAATATGGTGCACCCGCTGTCGGCCGAAGAGGAAATCGTCTTTTATGTCAACAGCAGCAGCAGCGTTGCCGCGCTGACGCTCGATCAATTCTATCCGAAGTTTGAGTCCATTATGGACCGGTTAACGATAAAAACACTCATTCTCACCGGCATTGAGGACGGGCTCAGCGGCATTAAAAAAATCGCTTATCCGCTGACAAAAGGCCGTAAAATCAAAAGGATAAAAACAAGCGGGAAGGTACTGCGCTGGCGGGACCTTATCGAGAACGGGCGAAGATATCAAGGCGAATACGCCGCCTGCAGAAAAGGAGATGACGTGGCCGCGATCCTGTACAGCGGCGGGACGACAGGGAAGACAAAGGGGATACTCCTGTCGAACCTGAACTTCAACGCGCTCGCCATGCAGACGGTCGCTGCCGGCAACTGCATCGTACCCGGTCATATCATGCTGTCCATCATGCCTGTTTTTCACGGGTTTGGCCTTGGTGTTTGCATCCATACGTCATTCATCAGCGGCATCACCGCCATTTTGGTTCCGCAGTTTTCCGTCGCGTCCTACGCCGACCTTTTGAAAAAATACAGGCCGCATTATATCGCCGGCGTGCCGACGCTCTATGAGGCCCTTCTGCGGATTGATAAGCTCGACGGGCTCGACATGTCGCAGCTGGAAGGCGTATTTTCGGGCGGAGACTCCTTGACCATCGAGCTGAAACGAAAAGTTGACACATTTCTTAAGGCACACGGCGCGAGGATACAGATCCGCGAGGGCTACGGCCTGACAGAGAGCGTCACGGCCAACTGCCTGACACCACGGGATTTCCACAAGGAGGGGAGCATCGGCATCCCTTACCCGGACATGTATTTCAAAATCGTCACACCGGGCACGCGTGAGGCTGTGCCTTACGGCGAATTCGGCGAGATCTGCATCACCGGCCCAACGCTGATGAAGGGCTACGCCGACAACCCCGAGGAGACGGCCCAGACCCTGCAGACACATCCCGACGGCCATGTATGGCTCCACACCGGCGATCTCGGTGCGATGGACGCGGACGGGTTCGTCTATTTCCGCCAGCGCATCAAGCGCATGATCATCTCTTCCGGTTACAGCATCTATCCGTCACAGATTGAAAACGTCATTGACGCCCACGAAAAGGTCCTGACAAGCTGCGTCATCGGCGTGCCCGATCCGTATAAAATGCAAAAAATCAAAGCGTTCGTTGTACTCCGGGACAACGCTGAGGCGACAGATGATATAAAAGAGTCAATACTGGAGTATTGCATAAGGAATATCGCCAAATACGCCATGCCGTATGAATTTGAATACCGCGCCGCACTGCCGAAAACACTCGTCGGTAAAGTGGCGTACCTGGAGCTGGAGCGGGAAGAAGAAGAGAAACTCAAGGCGTCGGGAGAATAACGCGATATCAAGCTTCAGAGAGCATGGGAGATTAAATAATAGCCGCGAGCGTGATGAAACGCTCGCGGTTTTTAAACTCACAATGTGTTAAGACTCGATAAAGGAAAGGACGAACAGGGCGAGCGCCGCTGCAGTAAACAGGGCCATACCAAGGTTTAAAAACATAACCCTGAAGCGCGTTCCCTTCTCCGGCTGCAGAGGGCCGCGTTCGAAATAGAATGCCCGGCGCCGAACGATCAGCAGCACAAATCCGGCAATCACCAGCGAAAAAATGACAATGATATAAAGGCCGTAAGTCATAAGCTGAGGCAGATGTTCCGCCAGATACCGCACCGGGTTCGTTCTCCCTGTCAGGGCGTCAAAGTCAACAACATTGGTTAACAGCTGCGGTATAATGCCGCCGATAAAGTTAATGGTCATATGAAGGATGATTGTGTAACGCAGCCGTCCTGTTTTCACATAGATGAAAGCCAGCAATGCCCCCAGGCCGAAGGCATAGAAAAACTGATTAAAGTTCCCGTGGAAAAGTCCGAACAACACCGCCGAGACGAGTACGCAGACGCCCTCGCCGTAAGCACGCAGGCGGTCGATGATCAGCCTCCGGAAAATGTATTCCTCAAAAACAGGAGCCAGAATCACCAGAAACAGAACAGTCAGCCAGATACTGGAGTCCTGAATAAAGAAATCCAGTGGGTTTGAAACATCGGTCCCCAGGAGCATGTGCAGCGCGGTGTTTATGAGGGACCCGACAATATTGCCGATGTACATGATCGGGAAGCACATAAGGAGGAAAATAAGAAGATCCTTTACCCGCAGCTTTTTCGCCGTAAATTTCGTTGTTGGGATTCGCCTGAAAAGCAGTATGCCGATCGGAAAAGCAATGATGTACATAGGTATAAATGTGACCGCCCAGATAAACCACCACCGATATACCCATACCAGTTTGAAATTTGCGATCAGATATGCCGAGCCGAGCTGCAGGCCATACGCAATAATAAGAATAGCAAAACAGCAGAGCCCTATCCGGGAGAAAGTTTTCCCGCGGGGTTCTCGCAGAACAATTTGCCCAGAATATTCCATTGAATACCTCCCGCCGTTTACTGATTTACAATTATATGAAATTTACTAATTTGTGTCAATCGCAATATGTTTCAAAAATAACGGCGGAGGCAGGACCCCCGCTGTCTTCTTATTTTATTGTGTTACCCACCCAGATATGCTTTCCTGATTTCGTCGCTTTGGGCAAGTGCTTCTCCGGTACCGGAGAGTGTGATATTGCCTGTCTCAAGGACATAAGCCCTGTGGGCGATCTCCAGCGCTTTTCCCGCATTCTGCTCGACGAGTAGGATCGTCGTACCCGTTTTGTTGAGCTCTTCGATGATCTCAAATACCTGCTCGACAAGTATGGGAGACAGACCCATCGACGGCTCGTCCAGCATCATGAGCTTCGGCTTGCTCATGAGGGCGCGTCCCATGGCCAGCATCTGCTGCTCACCGCCGGACAGCGTCCCGGCAACCTGCTTCCGCCGCTCCTTGAGTCTTGGAAATTTTGCGAATATGGCCTCAAGCGTGTCTTCTGAAAATGCTTTCTGTGAAAAAGCGCCCATCTCGAGGTTTTCCAGAACAGTCATCCTGAGAAATACCCTGCGCCCCTCCGGGACGTGCGCGAGGCCCGCCCTGACGATTTTATGCGCTTCGGTTTTAGTGATATCACGGTCGTCAAAGACAATATTGCCTGTTTTCGGGCGC
>CAZJCH010000012.1:0-17262 GCA_964544005.1 uncultured Papillibacter sp. | reverse complement strand
AGCATGGCGCGGGTGATGTCCATGGCGCCGGTGGCAAAATCGTCCTCGGGGATGATATCGATCACAGTGACATCGCAGCCCTCCATCGCCAGCGCCAGCGCCGATTCGCAGCCGGAGAGCCCGCCGCCGCAGACGACGACCTTGCCGGAAACCTTACTGCGCCCGGCATCAACGTCCAGAACATTAAATACGTTGGGATTGTCGATGCCCGGGATCGGCGGCCGCGCCGGCTGTCCGCCGACGGCGACGATGATGGCATCGGGGTTTTCCGCCATGACGAGGAAGGGCGTCGCTTCCATATTCAGGCGGATATCCGCGCCGCAGTTCATGGTCGTCCGAATGAGCCATTCTGTGTGGCGGAGCAGATCGTCCTTGAAGGGCAGCTTGTCAATATCGTTTAAAAGCCCGCCGAGCCTGTCCTTTTTCTCGAACAGGACCACGTCATGGCCGCGTTCCACAAGCGTCCGCGCCGCCTGGGTCCCGGCGATGCCGCCACCCACGACGACGACCTTTTTCTTCTTATCGGCCTTATAAATCCGGGCATACCGCTCGGTGCGGCCCATCTGCGGGTTGACGGCGCACTGGACGTGCCCGGCCCCGGCGCAGCCCCAGCAGCGGAGGCAGGGGCGCACGTCCTCGGGCTTGCCCCTGTAACACTTCCGCAGCATTTGCGGGTCGGCCAGAAACGCCCGGGCGATGGCCACCATATCGGCGCTGCCCTCGGCGATGATCTGCTCGGCCATGTCGACTGAAATGCCGCCGACGACGCTGACGGGTATTTTAATCTCCTTGCATTGCTTGACCTGCCTTGCCAGCGGGACGTTGACGCCGCGCGGCCGGAAGTACGGCGGCATGGCGTAGAAAAAGGCGTTCCGGTCCACAATGAGGCCGGCGGAGATGGTCACCAGGTCGATATGCTCCTGCGCCAGCTTCAAGAATTCGATGACCTCTTCAATCCGCATCCCGCCGGGGACAATCTCGTCGCCGCTGATGCGCAGCTCGACGATAAAGCTCGGACCGACAGCCTCCCGCACCGCCTTCAGGAGCATTAAGGGGAACCTGCAACGGTTTTCAAACGAGCCGCCGTAGAGGTCCGTCCGGTGGTTTGTGAGCGGTGACAGGAACTGGGCGACCAGATTGCCGTGGGCTCCGTGGATCAGAACGCCGTCAAAGCCGCAGCGGTAGAGCCTGTTGGCGCAATTTGCGAAATCGGCAATTGTTGTCTCAATATCCTTTTGGTTCATTTCTCTTATATATGGGTATTTGTCCGGCAGCGGCATGGGTGTGGGGGCGATACCCCAGTCGGCTTTGATGAGGTCGGCGCCGACGCCGCGCCCCGCGTGGACGAGCTCGCAGGAGAGCTTGGCGTTGTGGGTATGGGCCGCCTCGGCCATGAGCTTTAAATGATTCAGCTTCAGATCGCTTGTCACGTCGATCTCCGACGGATAGTCCGGCGCCGTATCCCAGTTGACAGGCGTCGCCCCCAGATGGATGAGCGCCACCCCGGTCTCCGCCTGCATTTCCACAAAGTCGATGTATCTTTGCGTGGCCTCGCCCGACGAGTCCGTAAAATCGCAGACCATCGGCGCAAACTCAATCCTGTTCTTCAGCGTCGTCCGGCCAAGATCCAGCGGTGTGAACACGTGCTTGTAATTATTGAACGAGGACATAATATAACCCCTTTCCCAATGTATTATGCTTATATGATCCCGTAGGGGCAGACCTTTGCAGCAACGGTACGTTGCTTTCTGCCCTCTTTCGGTATGCAGTGCAAAATCGGTACAGGGCAAACACAAGGTTTGCCCCTACGGGTACCTGCGAAATGTAATTTATCCGCCCAGGACAAGGCCGCCGTCGTGGACGTGGATGGCACCGGTGATTTGGTTGGCGGCTTCGGTGGACAGGAAGACGCAGAGGGCGCCGATCTCAATGGGCTCGGCGAAGCGGTGCATGGGCATCTGGCCCTCGATCTGCTTGAAGGCTTCGGGCGGCAGGTCTTTGTCGAGATCCGAATGCGTGGGGCCCGGCTCGATGACGTTGATGCGGATGCCGTCGTCGCCCAGCTCCACCGCCAGCGCCTTCGTCAGCATCTCGAGCCCGGCTTTTGACGCGTGGTACGACGCCTTGGGATGGTGCTTCGTCCCGCCGACGCTCTGGCCGCCGATGGAAGAGATATTGATGATGCTGCCGCCCTTTCCGACTTTTTTCATGTGGGGGACGACCTCATAGATCATATTGGCCGGGCCGTGAAGATTGGTATTGATGACGCGGTTCCACTCGCTTAAATCCTTATCGTCATGGAATTTCGTGACCGTCGAAACGCCGGCGTTGTTGACGAGAACGTTGACCTCCGGAAAAACCTTATAAACCTCCGCGACAGCCTTTTTCACGCTCTCCAGAGACGCGGTGTCGCACTGGACGGCGAAATATTTTCCGCCGTACTGCTTGAGGCTCTCCGCCGCCTTGTCGCCGCTCTCCCTGTTCCGGCAGAGAATCGCCACGTTCGCGCCGCTCTGCGCAAAAGCTGTTGTGATACCCAGCCCGATCCCCCTGTTGCCCCCTGTGACGATGACGTTATACCCCTTGACCGAAAAAGCGTCGGTCATATTCGTAATTGGTTTTGGCATAATGATGATTCCTTTCGAATGTGATTGATCTAATTGGACGGCCAATGGCCGCCCCTACGGCAAATCATATGGTTTTTGTAGGGGCGACTATCAGTCGCCCGCCGTTTTCAAACCTAAAACTGGTCCGTGCCTTCCCTCTTGTAATCCCCGCCGTTGCCGCCGGAGAAGTGGATGATCGAGCGCTCGAGCTTCGGGACGAGGATGGGGCTGTGCTGGACGCCCCGCGGGACATAAACGAGGCAGCTCTTTGTAAAGGAGAACGTTTCACCGTCAATGAGAAATTCAATTTCCCCGCCCAGCTCCCCGGGATGCTCGGGGTCGGAGCCCAGAAAACCGATGAATTCGTCAAAATCGTGGGCATGCATCTCGGGGCCGGTGTCGTTCGTGGTGTGGAACCAGACGGCTTCAAGATACGGCGCGCCTTTCAGCTTTTTCCCGTCGATCCAGAGAAGGCGGGTCAGGAAGCCCGGAGGGGCCGACGGGAGCCTGCCGTCCACAGGCGCATACTTTTCCACGCGATTATTGGCGTACGTGCCCTTCAGCGCCGTCGCCTCTGCGGGGATTTCTTCATACGTGTCGGTGTTCACATGGCAGGTGTAATGTATGACAGGCTTTGTCATATTTTTGACGCTGATCCGCCCGTGGGCCGCTCCGGCTGGGACAAACACGATGCTCGTCGTGTTGAAGGTCAGCTTGTCGTTTTCAATCCAAAGCTCGACCTCCGCGTTCAGATTTTCCGGATCCTCCGGATCGCTGCCGATGAACATTAAAAGCTCATCCGAGTTGTGCTTGAAAAAGTCGTCGCGGCTGAAGGGCTTTTTAAGCCAGCAGGCGTCGCCGAAAATGCACCCCTTGTAAAAGCTCCCGTCAATCCTGACGGAATGGGCGTGCGCGTCCTCGGGTGTGAGCTCGACATCGACGGGTTTAACCATCCCCGCCTGGGCGAAATACTGAGAAACGGACATGACATTTCCTCCTATGTATTCAGCAATTTTGATATGTGAATTATTTCTAATTTTATTCCAATTGGGCCCCCAATGCAATAAAAGGAATGCCCGTTTCGGCTGTTTTGCAGCTGAAACAGGCATTTTCGGCAGTATGCCCTGTCGTCCCCCCCGGAAGAAGTCAATATGCCCAAACAACATTATGTTAACATGTAGAAACCAACGAATAAGGCTTTTTGTTTTCATGTATTGTTATAAATGAACGGCCTGATCTTGTGGCTCACGAGGAGATTTTAGGGCTCTGATTGGTATATCGGTTACTTGACATACCTCAGCACTGCGTGTTACTATGAATCCACTTTTTTCCGGAGGATATATATGCCAGCTCACGCTTAATTCTCACAAGTCAATATGCGTAACAAGGGTCATGATTTCTCCTGACTTTCTTTTGTTATTGCATCCATGAGAATTAAGTTAGAGCTGTATACGACTAAAATAAAGCGAAAAGCACGAATGTTTTTCGCCGATTGTATGCCATGCGGTTTTACCTGTTTTTCAGGTGCCTCATGGCTTATTAATTTATGTAAAGCGATGCGGCTCGGAAAGAGCTGAGTATGAACATAACCTGGCATATCAAACCCCTAAACACTCCCGTCGTGATAAGAAACTGCAGCCATTGCGGCGGCCAGAACGCATTTATCTGCAGCAACAAATTCCGCGTCAACGCCCAGCAACGAAGCCTCGACGTCTGGCTGATCTACAATTGCAGAAAGTGTGCGTGCTCCTGGAATATGGCGATACTGTCAAGGGTCAGACCGGAGGACATTGATCGCGTATTATACGATAAGCTGCTAGAAAACAACGCGGAGCTGGCTTTCCGATACGCCTTCGACGCCGATTTACTCCGCCGGAACAACGCTTCCGCCTGTTATGACGATGTGACGTACGGTGTCGAGGGAGACGATTTTTCTCTTGAGACGCTGCAAACCGAGGACATCACCTTACATATCCGATCGCCTTACAATCTCCAACTGCGCCTGGATAAGCTGCTGAGTGAGAAAACCGGCATGTCGAGAAGCCGGCTTGAAGCGTGCCTCAGGCAAAAAGCGATTACATGCGAAGCTTTTGGCTTTAACCCCAAAAAAGCAAGAATTATCCTGAAGGGAGACATGACGCTGCGTTTCGAAAGGTCGGCAGCCCGGATCATTGAGATAATGTGATCGAAAGCGTAGGGCGGGCTGTCCTCAGCCCGCCGTTCCGGTCGGCGCTGCAATTTGTAACAACCGGTGATAAGACGGAGGCGGGATGAAGACATATGAAGACATCCCGCCCTACGCGCTTAACAGCAACTAATCCAAACTCTTATAATTGCTTCAGATACTTCGTAATAATCCTGAGCGCCTTCGCCGGGTCGGACTGCGCCAGGAGCCCGATGGCAAACAGGATGTATTTGCTGTCCAGATAAAACCGCGGCGCTTTCGGCTTGAGGATATTCTGCGTATTCTCGCTGAAAACAGCGCCGCTTAATACGCGGCGCGGATCAGACGAAAACGCCACGGGACCGCCGGCGCCGATGACTGTCTTGACCTGGGTCATGTCCTTGCCGCGCTGGACCCAGAACTCGCCGTTATGGGTGACCACAAGCTCGACGGTTCCGACGTGCCGGTCGACGGCTGTCTTGACGGCGAGACGCGACAGCATGAGCTGACACTCCGTCTGGTCCGTGCCGTCCGGGATGCTCAGCACTTCCCTGAGCTTTTCGACTTTTTGTTCAAACGCCGTCCTGCTCTCATCATACAGGGCGTTTTCCTGCTCCGCGATGCAGGACAAGGTATCAAGGTTGTGGAAGAGCCCCAGATCCCCCTCCACCGTCCGCTTGGCGTACGGCTCGGGCAGTCCCGCCGTTGTCACGCCCTCCTTCGTCGGGACGCCTCTTGCGATGGAATAGACGTCTGTCGTCGCGCCGCCCACGTCGACGAGCAGCAGCTCACCGAATCCGGGCTCGTTATGCGCCCCATCCGCTATGATTTTTGCCGCCTCAAGCACCGCCGACGGCGTCGGCATAAGAACGCCGCCGATCAGCTCCCGAACCTGGGCGATCCCCTTTGCGTCCGTGATGCGGCTGATGAACAGCTCCCGTATTTTCTCGTTCACCGGGTCCAGATTGAGCTTCCCAAACTCCGGCATGACGTTTTTTGTATACATCACGTTCTTGTGGGATAAATTGAATATCTCTTCAATTTCATTTCGGGCCGATTTGTTACCGGCCACGATGATGTTTTTCACACCGTTTTGGATTTGCGCCAGGACACGGGCGTTGTGAATAATCGTCTTCTTGTTGCCGCCGTCTGTCCCGCCTGTTAAAAGCACAATATCGGGCCTGAGCGCCTCGATCTCCTCCGCCTCGTCCCGCGTCATTTCATAGGAAAACGTCCCGACGATCTTGGCCCCCGCGCCCAGGGCAGCCAGCCGCCCCGCCTCCGTCGTGTATTCCGGCACGAGCCCCACGCAGATCATCCGGAGCCCGCCCGCCGCGCTGGAGCACGCCACCGTGCGCCGGATATCCTCATCCGTTATCGTAACCGTCTCCGACAGCTTGTCGAACGCTTCCCGGAGCCCGACGGAGATATCCGTATCCACCGTCGACGGCACCTGCACCCGCGCCAGCATCTCCTCCTTATCCAAATCAAACGCGACAGCCTTCGTAAACGTGCTGCCGAAATCGATAAATATACGGATCTTGCTCATTGTAATGCCCCCAAACCTATCAGGCGATCACAGATCGCCGCTACGGCGCATCGTTAAAACACATGTGTTCGCCCGTTTTTCGCATGCTTATAATATCATAATGCAGGGACGATTATCAATCGCCCGCCGGTACCTTTCAAGCGCGGGCGAACGGCGACGTAACGTCACCTCTATAATCGCCCCTACATTCTTAATCCAACAATTTGCGTACACATGACAAAGCCGCATTTTCATGCGGCTTTGCCGTTTATACGTTCAGATCGTTTAAATCTTGCCGCGCTTTGTCAAATCCTCCACCAGGTCACGGATGGACTTCTTGACGTCGGACTCCGGCGGGTACACCCTGTCGAAGCCGAGCTTCTTGAAGGTCACTTCATCTTCCTTGAAGTCGCGGGTGCCGACGCCGAGGATGCCGCCGATGTACAGGAGGATATCGCCGATACCGGCCTCGACGCACTTGTCGCGGAAGCCCTGTAAATCCATTTCGGCCATGCCGTAGAGGGAGGTGATGATCATCGCATCGGCGTCCGTCTCCTGGGCGGCCTTGATGAATTCTTCGGCCGGTGTCTGTGCGCCCAGGGCGACGACGTTGAAGCCATCCTCCTTCAGAGCGCGGGAGATGATCTTCGTGCCGATGACATGGGCGTCAACGCCGCAGGTGCCGGTGACGATGGTCGGCACACGCTTCATCTCGATCTTTTCGTCCAGATCGGCATCGCCCTTGTCAAACGTGCCGATGGCTTTGCCCTGCGCTAAGCACCAGAAGTCGGCCATGGAGGCCTTGAAGTTGAGCTTCGTGCCCTCGAACTTCTCACGTTCTTTGATTTTTTCGTCGTTATATTTGCGGACTTCCTCCGGGATCGGCAGGTTACCGTAATCGATGTAGCGGCAGGCGCCTTCGAGATCGCGGGCGCCCATGCACAGGTCCTTCGGATAGATATTGATGGAGAACGGGGAATCCAGAACGCCTGCCTCGATCGCCTTGACGGAACCGACAGCAATGTCGCCGTCGCCCATTTCGAGCACCTTATCCATGATTGCGCTGACGGCAAGCTCCGTCATGCGCATCTCCTGATTGATGGCCGGCGTGTCGGCAACGAACTTCTGCTGCCTCACGACGTTGAATATCCAGTTGGCGGAGGCGTACGTCTGCATATGGGACTCAATGCTGGGGACGCCGAGGGCCTCGTCGATGGTTTTCACCGAGCAGGCGGCGAGGTCCGTCATGGCCGCTTCCATCGCCACATAGTTAATATAGCCGAAGGCGTTGCCTAAATCCTGCGGGAACGGGAAGAGCGACGACTGGTTGCCGATGATGCCGGGGATGATGACATCGCTGAATCCAAGCTTATCCAGATATTTTCTGAAGAGCTTCTCGCAGACTTTAATCTCGGCCACGTCCTGGGCGATATTGCCCTGGAAATTCATCAGCGGGACGATACTCTTCGTGCCCTGTCCGGCGGAGATGAGCGCCTCGATGATCTGGGTGGCGATATTGACGTACATGGGGATGACGCCATTGGGGAGCCAGCCGTGGGTGTCGGTGGAAATGATAACGCCACGGTCGGCATACATACCGATGAGGCGGCCCAGATACTGCGCCGTCTGGATGCATTCCTCCGGGGTGGCCTTTTTGTCATAGCCGCCGATCCAGCCGAAAAAGCTGTTGGGCATCGCCGTCATACCGGAAGCAAAGGCAATCTCGCCCACAAAGCTGTTGGCCACGCGGGAGGACCGGGGATCAAAAGCGCCCTCGCAGGACTCGACGACGCGCCGCGTTGTCTTGACGCCGTGGTTGATGATCGGGTAGCCGTTCAGCTTGTTTTTACCGGTCCGGATGCTCTCCTCCAAGCCCTTCTGGCACTTGTCCAGCTGCAGGTTTCTCGTATAGGAGTCGGTGGTGAACGGAAACAGGCGGACACCGACGGCGTTGAGGCCCTTGAGAAGCTTGATTTCCTCTTCAACAATGGGCACGCCCGACCGCGGGAAAAGGCCGATCTTACCCTCGGCCTTATATTTCGCCAGAGCCTTTGTAAAGTTCTTGCTGTCCGGCAGCGTCTTGTGGTATTCGACGGCCTCGTCGATATCGACCTCTTTTCCGGTCGGCCACTGGGCCAGCTGCTCCTGGCGCATTTTCGCAAATGTCACGTCGTCAATTTTCTGCTGTTTAACCTTGATCACGGTGCTTCCTCCTCTGTATATTTGGACGTATTTCTAAGCCTTCCCCTGGGGGAAGGTGGCACGAGACTTTTTCAAAGTCTCGGGACGGATGAGGGTTCTCTGTTACGCGTAACAAGGCACCCTCATCAGTCTCGCTACGCTCGCCAGCTTCCCAAGAAACCGCTTCGCGGTTTCTGTTGGGGAAGCCTTTTATTTCGATATCTCGCACTTGAGTCCGTACGACTCAATAATTTCTTTCGCATGCTTCAGCTCGTCCTGCGTCAGCTCGGGGACATCCTCCAGCTGATACGTCATGTCGATCATCCTGTATTTATTCGCGCCGTACCGGTGATACGGCAGGAGATTGACGACAGCGTCTTTTTTAATCTCCGCTACCTTCGCCGCCAGCGCGCGCAGATTCTCGTCCGAATTGTTATAACCGGGGATCAGCGGCACGCGGATGACGACAGGTACGCCCTTTTTAGCAACGAGCTCCAGATTCCTAAAGATCAGCTCGTTGGATTGTCCTATATACTTCTTGTGCACCTCCGGGTCCATGTGCTTCAGATCAAAATACACAAGGTCGGCGTATTCCAGTATTTTCAGGAGCGCCGCCGGGTCACCGAAGCCCGAGGTATCGGCGCAGGTGTGGTACCCGGCTTCTTTGCATCTTTTAAAGAGCGCAGTCACAAAATCCGCCTGTGACAAAATCTCACCGCCGGAGGCCGTGACGCCGCCGCCGGACGCTTCGTAATAATCAGCGTCCTTTTTGACGACCTTCCACACCTCATCCAGCGTCATTTTTTTGCCGGAAATCTGCAGCGCCTCCGGCAGGCAGCTTTTGACGCACTCCCCGCAGACGGTGCATTTCTTCCTGTCAATGTGCACGCCGTCGTCGTCCAGTGTGACGGCGCCGACGGGGCAGACCTTGACGCACGTCCCGCATCTTTTGCAGGAGGTATAGCGATAGGTCACCTCCGGCAAGCCGCACTGTGACTCGGGGTTTGAGCACCATAGACACGTCAGCGGGCACCCCTTCATAAACACCGTCGTTCTCACTCCGGGCCCGTCGTCAATGCTGTACCGCTGTATATTGAAGACGATGCCTGTTATGTTTTCCATAGTGACTCCTTGCAATGGCGATTATTTGCATTTATTGTAGGGCGGGGGCTTGCTCCCGCCGTTTCGTTGTTCAATAGACCGCGTACGGCGGGGGCAAGCCCCCGCCCTACGTTTTCTACATTATGTCTCTCGTTTACACCATTTCGTGCATCGTCCTGTTGACGATTTCGTCCTGGAGACCCTTCGGCAGATCGATGAAGTAGGCGCTGTAGCCGCCGACGCGGACGAGGAGGTTTTTGTGCTCGGCGGGGCAGGCCTGCGCCGCCAGCAGCTCCTCGCGGCTGTGGACGTTGAACTGGATGTGCCAGCCGCCGCGCTTCATGAAGGCCTTGATGAGCCACGCCAGCTTCTGCAGCTTCTCATCGGAGCTGAGGATGGCTTTACTAAACTTCATGTTCATGGCGTAACCGACAAACTCTTTCGCGTATGGGCCGTTTGTGGCGGAATTGATGGCTGCCGTCGGGCCGTTGACATCCATGCCGGGGCTGACGGAGCAGGCCGCGTCGCAGACGGGCGTACCGGCAAGCCGGCCGTTGGGCAGCGCGCCGATCATTTTGCCGATGCCGATGTGGCCGGCGGCCGCGCCGATGAAGAGCATCGGCTTCTTGCCGGTGATCGGGTCGATCCAGCGCTGCATGATTTCGGGTACCTTCGTCGATAGCTGATCATAAATGTCGTCGACATATTCGTCGTCGTTGCCGTATTTCGGCGCCTTCAGGCAAGCCTGGTGCAGCTCTTCCTTGCCTTCCCAATTGTTTTTTATCGCGTCCAGCAGCTCGGCCATGGTGACCTTCTTGTCTTCAAACACGAGCTTCTTCATGGCGGCCAGGCTGTCGGCGATGTCAACGACGCCGCGGCTGCCGAGCCAGGAGGTGCGGCCTTCGGGATAGCGGGCGCCGCCTTCCTTTGGCGTGAGGCCTTCTCGGATGCAGTCCTCATACTGCATGGCGCAGCGCAGGCCGCTCATGGGGCCGTCGGTGATCTCTGTTGACAGGGAGATCATCTTGACCTTGTGCATCAGCGGGATCATGTACTCCAGCTGTTTGTAGTAGGCATCCATCACCTGCTCGAGGCTCGTGAATTTGCTGGCGTCTCCCGTGTGGGGGCCCAGCTGCTTCTGGGTTCTGGGATCAAAGCCGTCGTTAAGCGCAAGCTCGAACAGCTTTGTCTGATTGATGTTATGACCGCCGCCAAGGTGCTCCATGCAGTCCAGATGGTAGCCCAGGCAGCCCGAGGCGTTCCAGTTGCAGGCGTCCTCGATGGGGACGCCCCTGTCGAGGTAACGCTGGGTTCCGAGCTTGTCGTTTAAAAACGCCGGATTGCCGCCGCCGAAATCGCGGTTGCAGCGGAGGGCGTGGAGAATAAACTGTTCGTCCATTTCGGGATTGTAGCGAACATAGATGGCGGGCTCGGAGAGCTTGACCTGTGCCATGGCCTCCAAAACAAGCCAGGAGACTTCGTTGGTTAAATCCTTGCCGTCCTTGTCGGTGCCGCAGAGGGTGATATTCGGGAGAAGCGAACCGGGAGCGGCGCGCTGCTCGCGCGGGATGGTGACAAGGTTTTCGCACTCACGGATCTTGAGCCACAGGGCGCCGAGGAGCTCGGCGGCATCCTGCGCATTAATCTTGCCGGCCTTCTTATCGGCCTCATAATACGGGTAGAGAATCTGGTCGAGACGTCCGACGGGGACCTCGGGACGGTCGGAACTCTCCTTCCAGCAGACGAGGTGGTACATTCTGACGCACTGGACAGCCTCGAAGAAATCACGCGGGGGCTCCGCCGGGCAGCGCTCGCAGGCCTCGGCGATCCGGAGCAGGTTCGCCTTTTCCCCGGGGCGCGATTCCTTTGCCGCCATTTCCCGGGCGAGGTCGGCGTGACGTTTGGCAAACGTGATAAAGGCCTCGCAGGAGATGATGCAGGCCTGGAGCAGCCAGTACTTTCTGAGGAACTGGGCCGAGCCGTGTGAATGCAGGTTATCGCCCTCCGCCATCATGCGCTCGCGCTCTTTCCTGCACAGGTCGATGACGTAATTGAGGCCATGGTCCACGCACTTGGCGCTGACCTGCGCCACGCCGCCGCCGTAAGCCGAATAGTTCTGGAAGAGTCCCCTGTCCATTTTGTAACGGACGCCGCGGCCCTCGAACACGCCGCCCCGGTCAAACAACAGATCAAAAACCTCTTCACCCATTTCGAACTCGAGTGAGGCGTTGACTGTGGAGACCTTCGGGATATTTTCCATCCAGTACTCCGCGTCCTCTTTGAGCGCCTGCAGATCTTCCGGCGCTATTTTTGTGGATTCCGTATCGCTCGTCTTGCGGGCAAATTTGCCCGACAGGCACATCTCATGAATTTCACGGGGCTTCATCGCGCAGAGCGTGCCGTTGCCGCGGATGAACTTTGTCAGGGAGCCGACGACGATTTCACCGTCCCTGATGAGAATCGGGCATTCGAGGAGTCTTTTCTCCAACGCCTTCGCCCAGCGGATGTCAACGGGGAGGCCTTCCGTCTCCTGCCACGATTTCGTAAAGAGGAGCGTATCGTCCACATAGACCTGCGGTTCCGCCGCTTCCCACTCCGCCTTCAGCTTCTGGAGCCTGGGCGTTAAAACCTGTACGCTCTGTATTTCCTTGGGATCAACCTTCATTGCCATTAAAATAACCTGCCTTTCAAACGCATTGTTGTCTATCTTTATCTGAACTTATCAAATTTGTTCACAATGTTATAGTGCTGCCAGATTAGTTCTCGTCCCAGGCTCTTCCGACGATCGTCGCGATCAGCTCCTTCGTCGCGGGCACCGGTGATGTCCCCTGGCCGAACGCCTTGACGAGTCCCTCCTGCATCATGACCACATTCCCCGGGACGACGGTCAGGATATCTTCCTTCGTAAACCCGTTCTTCGCGCCGAAATCCCGGAGGCTCGGCAGCTTCAACTTTTTCATCAGTGCCAGGATCGTGTCGTACGCCGCTTTTCCGATCTCCTCCGGCGTCGCGTCAGCTTTAACTGTTCCGCCCAGCGCTAGCGTGATCTCCTTCACCTTTTCGGGCACAACCGCCGCGTCAAGCTGCATGACCTGCGGCAGGGTGGAAGCGCAGCCGTTTCCGTGAGGAATGTGGAAATTTGCGCCTAAAACCTTTCCGATATCATGCGCCAGATGGCACAGCGGGCCCGACATGGAGATGCCGCCCAGGGTCGCGGCGAGCATCATGCCCTCCCGCGCCTCCAGGTCGCTGCCGTTTTCAAACGCCCGGACCAGGTATTTGCCCACCAGCGTGAAAGCTTCTCTCCCGGTCAGCTCGCAGAAGCTGTTGGACAGATTCGAGGTGTAGGACTCCACCGCGTGGCACAAAGCGTCCATTCCGGTGGACGCCGTCACGGAGGGCGGCAGGCCCAGCGTCAGCTCCGGATCGACGATGCCGAGGCTCACGGTACAGCCGACGCCCGCGATGTTCGTCTTAATATTGTTGACGGTATCGGTAATGACGCCGCCCGGCGTGCATTCGCTGCCGGTACCCGCCGTTGTGGGGATAACGATCAGCGGAACGGACGGCTTTGTCACGACACCGGTCCGCCCGAAATACTTGTTGATGGGGGGCGGATTTGTCTGGAGCATTTTCGCGCCCTTGGCCGTGTCCAGCGAGCTGCCCCCGCCGACGCCGACGATACCGTCGACCTTCTCCCTGATGCCGATTTCACCGGCCTCGTTCACGGACCAGTCGGGCGGGTCGGCCTGAACCCCGTCATAGGTCACGGTTTGTATACCCGCATCGTTGATGATTTTGATGATCCTGTCGGCAATACCGGCGGCCTTGACGCCCGCATCATAAACGACAAGGACCTTTTTACAGCCGAATTCCCCGAGCTTCTCTCCGGTGCGCTTTGACGTTCCGACGCCGAAAAGAAGCGGGTTCGGACTTGAAAAAATACTCTGCATGCGCGTTCCTCCTTTTTACATTGACTGCTGAAGGTCGTAGGATCTGCTCAGTATATCCGCGACGTCCTCCGCCGTGACGGGCCTTGGCGAGAAGAAGAAATTCTGCGTCGCCATGATCTGCGGGACCGCCGTCAACAGCTCTTCCTTTGACTTGACAAAGCGTGTCAGCCTCGGCAGCTTCGATGCCTTCATGAAGTTATAGACCGTCTCCGAAGCGATCTGTCCGATCTCCTCCGGCGTCGCGCCGGCCGGGACCGTACCGCCCAGAGCCTCGGTGATAAACGTCATCTTCTCCGGCACCGCCGGGGCGTAAAACCGGAATATCTCCGGCAGGCAGGCGCTGACGGCCGCGCCGTGGGGGATATGGAACATCATGCAGATGACGGCGCCGATATCGTGCGGGATATTGCAGAACGGGCCGAGGATTGAGATGGACGCCATCGTGGCTGCCAGATGCAGACCCTCGCGGGCTTTCAGATTGCTCCCGTCCCTGACGGCAGTCAATAGATTATTTCCGACGAGCGTAATCGCCTGCCGGGCGAACAGCTCGCTGAACTTATTCGGCTGGTTGGAAACAAAGGCCTCCACGGCGTGGCACAGCGCGTCAAACGCCGTGATGGACGTGACCTCGGGCGGGAGCCCCACCGTCAGCTCCGGGTCGATGATGCCCAGCGTCACGGGGCACACGAAATTCTCCTTTGTGTTGTTCGCCGTGTCGGCGCACGCGCCGCCCGGGGTGACCTCGCTGCCTGTACCGGCCGTCGTCGGGATGACAATCAGCGGCTTCAGGTGCGAAAGATCTCCGGCGGGGGGTTTGCTGGGCTGGGCAAAGTATTGGTTGATGGGGGGCGGATTGCTTAAGAGGACGTCGACGCCCTTTCCTGTGTCCAGCGAGCTGCCGCCGCCGATAGCCACGACGCCGTCAACGCCTTCCCTGACGGCCAGCGCGCCTGCCTCATTGACCGAATAATCCGGAGTGTCCGAGACGACGCCGTCATACAAAACGGTCTCGATCCCGGCTTTTCCTATACACCCGAGCACACGGTCGACGATCCCCGCCGACTTGACGCCCTTGTCGAAGACGACGATAACCTTTTTGCATCCGTATTTTTTTAGCTGCTCGCCGACAGCCTTCGATGCGCCGCTGCCGAACAGGACCGGGTTTGGGCTGTTCCAAGTGCTGAACATAAAAAAACCACCTTATGTGTAAAATGACAATAGGACGGACATTTTTTAAGCGGAGTATTTACTTTTGTCCGTTCAATGGGTAGAATGTTAAGAACAAAATGCAATATTTTCGACCGATTCGTGTCGTATCGCTTGAAGAAACTCTCTTTCAAATAACATTCTAGTATGATTTCATCAAAAAGTCATCATTTGATTCAATAAAATCATGAAAATTATTTCGTAGGATATCACGACACACAGGATATGACGCGTCAGTTTCGCTTGTAAGGAGGA
Organism: uncultured Papillibacter sp.; assembly: GCA_964544005.1. Lineage (GTDB taxonomy): Bacteria > Bacillota > Clostridia > Oscillospirales > Oscillospiraceae > Sporobacter. Next base: position 2,268 of record CAZJCH010000012.1, on the reverse strand, counting down.
AGATTTATGCCGGTCAGTGTGAAAGCAATAAGAGAACAGCTTGAAGCATTCCACCCCAACCACTTGTCGTCAAACAACGCGGACACTCTCATTAATTTTATTCTGCCGCTGGGACCCGGCATTGATGTAAGCGCGCAGGACACCTTGTATATCGGCCATGTATCGGAGCTGCCCGCCTCGTTCCCAATGAACATCATCTGCGTCGAGGACATCCCCCTCCCCTCAGACCGCCGGAAGCAGCAATTTATCAACCTCACCGTCCTGCCGAAGGAGACGCGGCTTGACGCGCTGTACAGCCGGCTGTGCACCTTCCTTTTGGATAACAGCCGGGCGCTCGCGGCTGCCGGGCAGCTTTTATCATCGCTTGCCAAAGCGAAAGGGCTGGAGAGCATTGTCGCCGTCGCATACAAGGTGCTGGGAAATCCCATTATTGTTTCGGACAAAAGCTGGAAAGCGCTGGCAATCGCCTCCGAGGTCAAGGAATCCGACGACGTGGCCTGGAATGAATTTTTAACAAACGGCGCCCTTTCGCTTGAAGTCGTCTCAGCCAACATCAAAGAGAAGCTGACCGACAGGATCGAGCTCAGCGAAACACCCTTCTGGTGCAAGGAAGTCAACATGAAATACCCGAGGCTCTTCAGCCGCGTCGCCGTCGGCGCACGGCCCGTGGCGACAGTCGCCGTCATCGAGTACAACAGGCCCTTCATCGAACGCGATTACCATATGCTCGCCATGCTCGCAAACGCCATCTCCGCCGAAATGCAGAAAAACAAATTCCTCCACTACACCCGCGGCCTCCTGTATGAGGAATTCATCGTCGGCCTGATTGAAGGCCGGATCAAGAACACCAGCATCATTGAAGAAAAAGTCAAATCGCTCAATCTGGGCCTGAAGAAATTCATCTACGTCATCACGGTCGACATCAAGGAATTCGACGTGGCCTATTTTTCAATCCCGTATATGCGCGATTATCTCGAGAAAATGATCGGCGGCTGCAAGGCGCTCATCTACAGCGACAAAATCACGATGGTCTCAAGCTATAATTCCGAGCACGAGATATTTGAATCAGACGCCGGCCGCCTCAGGGAATTTTTAAAGGATTACAAGCTGCACGCCGGGCTGAGCCGCCCCTTTTCAAAGCTTGAAGAGCTCAAAGGTCATTATGACCAATCGCTGGAAGCGCTGGATCTCGGCGCGCATATCGACAACGACGCCACGATCTACACCTATGATGATTATGCGATATATCACATCGCCAAGGTCTGCGCCGAAAGCTCGGACCTCAGGCGGTTCTACCACCCGAAGCTTGAATACCTGATGGAATACGACGCGGAGCACAAAACGTCGTTCACGGACAGCCTGTACACCTATCTCAAGCACTCCCGTAACATCACCAACACCGCCAAAGCATTGCACCTGCACCGCAACTCAATGATCTACCATCTCAAGCGCATCGAGGAAATTCTAAACTTCAGCCTCAGCGACAACGAGATGCTGCTGCATATCGAGCTTTCCTTCCGGCTTATGGAGTATGATAAAAAATTTAATAAGAAAGTTGTAAATTACCAACCAAATGATCAATAGAAGGGAGACTGAATCATGGACGCATTGGAAGCCATCATGAAACGCAAAAGCGTACGCTCTTACAAAAAGGAACAGATATCGGACCAGGACCTGGAGGCAATCCTTGAGGCGGGTAAAAGCGGGCCGGGCGGCGGGGCGTATCATCTCTCCGTTATCCAGAAGCCGGAGCTGCTTCAGAAAATCAACGACGCCACAAAAGCCGTCATGCTGTCCGGCACGGGCTTTATGAAGGAGCGGGCGTCGCTCCCCGGCTACGAGCCCATATACGGCGCGCCGACGCTGATTATACTCTCCGCAGGCGACCCCAACGGCATTGCCAACACCTCCTGCTCGGCGGAAAACATGCTCGTCGCCGCCACAGCCCTGGGCCTCGGCTCCTGCTACCTGATGTCAATCCGCGGCGCCTTCGCAAGCGACAGCAAAGCTGTCGCATACGATAACGGCCCGGCGCTTATGAAGGAATGCGGCATCCCCGACGGCAATCAGGTTAACTGCGCCGTCATCCTCGGCCACCAGGCCGGCGACGCCTTCAAATCCTCAGCGCCGAAAGTCCGCACAGTCAATTACGTGAAATAGCTCCCATTCCGGTCATTTCTACGATTGACAACGGCAGTTTTATACAATAAAATCGTCCTAGTTTAAACGAAAAAAGAAGAATTACCAGAGAAGGAGTTATGAACATGA
>CAZJCH010000011.1:9864-17823 GCA_964544005.1 uncultured Papillibacter sp. | reverse complement strand
CCCCCCACTCAGCCAATATACATCGAGTCTACAAAGACATCGACGTTCTTAATCACAACGCCGGTAGCCGTGGCTACCTTATAGCTGACCTCTTCGATGATGCTGCCGCAAAGGACAGGAATGTTGACGCCCTGGTCAACGGCAATGTGAAGCTCTATGGATATGGTGCCGTTATCATTATATGTGATATGGACGCCCTTGCCCATAGACTCTCGTTTTAACAGGTGCACAAGACCGTCCGTTACGGACCGCACCGTCATACCCTTGACGCCGAAGCAATTCATTGCGGCAATGCCGGTAAGGACCGTAAAAACGTCACTTGCGATACGGATAAACCCATGTTCCGTCTGAACCGTTACCATAAATACATCTCCATTCTGTGTAAGTCGGCACGCGATGGTTATAATCATATCGAAGCATATACCGCTTCCTTTGAAGCAGCCTGTATGTTATAAGTACAGCCTACATATTATATTACATTGTTCGTGAAACTACAAGCACTATTAGTGCCGCGGACATTCCATTGCGATTCATCATGAACCGGCCCCGGTACGTCTTGTTCCTCTTGAATTATTATGTAAACAATGTGCCGAACTCGGGCGTTTTGTATCCAGATGGCGTCATTTATACGTGAAAGTTCGTATATATTACTAATCACTTGTGATTGACGGTGATGCTTCAGTATGCTAGAATAGCGTCGTTCTGCGGATATAAAACGCAGTGTCGGGGTTTTATGTTAATACGTGTCCCCCTGATTACATGATTTATAAGTGGGGCTTTATATGTCGATAGAGACGGCAATGGCTCATTTCCGGACATTTGGGATTCAGAGCAGAGTTTTAGAGTTCGATCAATCAAGCGCGACGGTGGAGCTCGCTGCGCAGGCGCTGCATGTGACCCCTGCCAGGATATCAAAGACGCTTTCCTTCAAGACTGAAAAAGGCTGCATGCTGATCGTATGCGCAGGTGACGCGCGCATTGACAATCACAAATTTAAAGACCTTTTTAACTTCAGGGCCAAAATGCTTTCGCCGGACGAGGTGAATGAAATGGTTGGGCATCCTGTCGGCGGCGTCTGCCCTTTCGGGATCAAGGAGGGCGTGCCGGTCTACCTCGACGAATCGATGCTCCGCTTTGAAACGGTTTTCCCGGCAGCAGGAAGCAGCAGCAGCGCCATTGAGCTGACAATCGACGAGCTGTTCAAATTCTCTAAAGCCAAAGGCTGGGTCGATGTCTGCACAGTACCGGAAGCAGCAGCAGCCGCTGTTTGAACGCCATGAAACACAGAACCGCCGGGAATAATCCCGGCGGTATATTTTAGTCGCTGTTACAAATATGATATCTTTACTCGATCCGTTCGAAATCGGAGGCACCATGCTTGCAGATCGGGCATATAAAGTCGGGCGGCAGCTCGTCACCCTCGTAGACATACCCGCAAATACGGCAGCGCCAGCCCTTAGCGGCGGGCTTTGACGGATTGGGTTTAACGTTTTTCTGATAGAAGGCATAACTCATGGATTCGGTGTTGGACAATACTTCGGCATCCGTTACATCGGCCAAAAACAGCGTATGTGTCCCAATATCGGTCGCGGTGACGATTTTGCCGGATATAAAGGTGTTCGCGTATTTCGTCAGGTACAGAAGGCCGTTTTCACTGCGGTAAGCGTCTTTGAAATCGGTGAATTTATCAACCGTCTTACCGCTCTGCATACCAAAGCTCTGAAAAACCGAAAATGGGGCCTCCTCTGAAAGCGTCGAGAGGTTGAACAGTCCGGTTTTAATGATCATGTCATGTGTCAGGTTTTGCTTGTTGACGGCTAGCGTGATGCGGTTTGGCGACGTGGTGACCTGACCGGCCGTGTTGATGATGCAGCCGTTATCCTTCACATCATCCTTCGCTGTGAGCACATACAGGCCGTAAACAATTTTGTACATTGCTTTGTTGTTCATGCGATCAGCTCCTTTCGGTTTTAACAGTTCTTATCGTGTATTGTATCATCGGAGCCACTCTATTACAACCCATTAAATCGCCGGTTATAGAATCAGCATGAAAAAAGATACACGGGAAGTCAGCGTAAAAAACCGCTCTTTACAAAAAACCATAACAGTTCTATAGTAACAGCAAGTCAATGTTAACGATGACGGTTATGTATCATGATCTTTTGGGGAGAAAGCTTAATGAAATTCAAAAAAAGAGCTGCTTTTGGTCTTGCCTTGGCAGTCTGCGTGCAATTGCTTGCAGTCTCCTTATCTGCACGGGCTGCGGAAACATCCTGCATTCCTGAAAAACATATTAGCTCCTGGGCATATGAAGGTGTTTTAGCGGCATATGAGGCGGGGCTTGTCGCGCGGACGTTTGATTTGGGCGAGGACTACGCGCTGTCTGTTACGCGCTTGCAGCTGGCCCGGCTGGCGGTTGATTTTGTTGCAGCGGAAAAGAACCTAAGCGTCCAGTCGCTTGCCGGGGAGTATGAGCTTGCCTTTAAAGCCCCAATAGCGGCGGAGCTAGCGCCCGATATATCCGAGGCTGATTTGCCCGCAGCAATTAAAGAGCCCGAACAAGCTGAGCTGCCGGAGCTTGACAGCGGGAGCTTTCCGGACACAAAGAGTCCTTACGCGGAGCTCGCTCTAAAGCTGGACATCATGATAGGCTCCGACGGGCTTTTCCGGCCGGAGGATATGGTCACGCGCGCGGAGGCAGCCGCCGTTCTCCAGCGCTGCATGGCGGCTTTAGGCGTGACGGAAGCAAATGAAGCGCCGATGCGCTTTGCCGACGCCTATGCGATTCCAAGCTGGGCGGCGCTGGCAGTCAAGTTTGCCTCCGGGCGGACGGACGGCAGCGGGACATCTCTTATGGGCGGGGCGGACGGCCTTTTTATTCCGGAGGGCAAATTTACAATAGAGCAGGCCATATTAACGTTATTGCGTATGCACGAGTCAAAGCCGATAGAAAACGTCTATCCTGTCTGGCGGGAGGCCCCCGGTTATAATTTGGTTCAGGTGACCATGACCTTCGGCGGCGACTGCACCTTTGGGCGCGGACATAATTTTTCCTACCAGCGCTCCTTTGACGAGATGTATGATCTGATGGGAGCGAATTATTTCTTTTCGGGAATCGATGAGTTTTTCAGCGACGACCTCACTATGATAAACTTTGAGGGGACATTGACAAACGCCACAAGAGCCGCCGCGAAAACCTATGCTTTCAAGGGGCGGCCGGAGTACGCGAAGATACTGCCGGAAGGCAGTATTGACGTTGTGAGTGTTGCGAACAACCATTCGATGGATTACCTCCAACAGGGCTTCCAGGATACCATACGAAACCTCTCGCCATATGTCGCGGTGTCGGGTTATGACCGGATGCCCATTGTAACGGTAAAGGGCGTGAACATCGGCTTTGCTTCAAACGCCGGCTGGGCATTTGACAAATCCCAAAAGACCTTCATCAATAACGCCATCCAGACACTCAGAGAAGCGGGCGCGGACCTTGTTGTTTTTAATTTCCATTGGGGAATTGAAGGCACCTACCGAAGCAATGCCACCCAGCGCGCCATTGCCCGTTACTGCATTGATCAGGGCGCGGACCTTGTGATCGGGCATCACCCACATGTGGCGCAGGAAACGGAGACATACAAGGGAAAGCAAATCGCTTATTCGCTTGGCAATCTCGTGTTTGGCGGCAACCAGAACCCAGCGGACAAAAACTGCCTGATTTTCAGCCAGACAATAACCTTCGATCTCGATACGCGCGCTGTTGTTTCCGAAGAACATGATGCAATCGAGTACCTTGTATCCTCTGTCACCGGACGCAACGACTATCACCCGGTCCGAAAGTGAAGATGTATGTTTGCTGAATCCTGCGGCAGAATATAGTGGATATTATCTGACAAGGGGATAATCCAAACAATGCGGAATCGCGCTTAAGAACCGTTGAAAAACAATGAACTCAATACTCAGACCAAAAAATATCAAGAACACAACAATGAAGGGGCTGTAGCAAAACAAAAATTGCTACAGCCCCTTCTTTTAGGCTGTTTTGCTACAGCCTCTTCATTAATACCTTTTGCGTTCCCTAATAATACTCCGCCACCACGAGCTTCCCCATCTGGCGGAGCTTTTCGGTGATGAGCTTGATCGTTGCGTCGCGGGGGCGGATGCCGAGCTGCTTGAAGACGAGGTCGGTGTGGGCGTCGTTTACAGACCGGCCGATCAGGAAGGTGATGACGTCTGCTTTTAAAAGCAGCGCACAGAGGCGCTCGACAGGGGAGCTGAAGGCGAAGCCGTCGGGATTTTCGCCAAGGATGTTATAGATTTGATTAAGAATGACGGCACCCTCGGTGATCATGTCCACGCCGTCCATCATGTACTCCGGCGGGCTGCCGAAGGAGGTGCCGGCGCTTTTTAGGTGGATCTCCCGCTTCAGCTCTCTTGCCAGAATTTCTGCCGTCGTGGAGCCGCAGACGACATGCGTGCCCGAGGCTTTCATGAATCGCTCAACAAAGGAGCGGTCTTTTGTTTTCATGGACGGCGGCCCGCTCAGCATGGTGATCTCCCGGGCTTCCCGGCAGCTCATAATGGCGACCGTCGTGTCGTCCTCATGGCGGCCGGACGAAATCTGTTCTGTCATTTCAATGATTTTCACCGGCAGCTCCTGAAGGGTGACGCCGCGGCTGAAGCACCGGTTGATATAGTCGGCAAGGCCTTCGGCACCGATACCGAAGGTGTAGCCGTGGCCGAGACCGGCCTGGGTCGCCCCGTCCGAGCAGAGAACAAGGCTGTCGCCGATGCCCAGCGTGCCGGACGATTCGCCGATGACCTCATAACCCGCGGTGTAAAAATGCGGCTTCAGGACGCTGGCCGTGCCATCCCTGATGAAGATGGGCGCCGGCGCTTCGTAGGAGCAGACGGTGAACTGGCCGTCATGCAGAATCCGCGCGGCGGAGAAGGCCGAGAAGGGGATGTCCTCCTGGCGGGCCCTGTGCATGGAATCGGCGACCTTTTCGCATGCCGCGCCCTGGGAGACGCCGGCTTTAAAAAGCTCGATGAGCCTGCTGGCACAGGATATGGCAGCGATATTGGCGTATACGCCGGAGCCGATGCCGTCGCAGAGGACAAATTCCGTAAAATCAATCGTCCTCTCGCAGAGCGTCGAATCCCCGCAGACGATTTTGCCTCTTTTAAGCGCCTGCCCCACGATATCCTCAAAAAATTTCAAACCGGGTCACCTCATCGCTCGATTGGGCCTTGTTCCTCATATAAATCCATCAGTCGCGTCACAAGATCCTCGCTTCGAGCCGTGCTCTTGCCGAGGAAGTGGGCCATCTCCTGTGAAAACCGGATTTGATGGTCCAACAGCTCTTTCGCCTGCTCGACGGTCTGCTTTTTGATCAGATCGATCTGCTTTTCGTCAAACTTAATTTTTGTAACGTCCGTGTACATCCCGACATACTGATTCTCAGACGGCAGCTTATAAAGCTGCTCGTGATATTTTTTGCCGTATTTACTCTTGATGGCCTCGTAGGTGTCGGCGGCGCCGGAGGCCAGTTTTTCAAATCCATCCGCGTCGACGAGATACGAGATGCGGCGGCCGATGATGCCGCTGCTGCACATAAACATACGCTGGAAGGCCGGGTTCATATGGAGAATCGTGAGCGCGCTGTCGAGGATGACGACGCCGTTGGGGCTCGTCTCGATGATCCTGTCCGTCCGCTGCTGGGCAAGCCGGCGCATATAGGGAATGCACATCTCAGGCTCGGCCAGGCCCCTTGCGACTGCTATGGCGTTATCGCGGCAGGATTCGTATCCGCAGGCGCCGCAATTGAGCTGCATCTCCGGGTTTAACTTGCCCTGCGCCTCCAGGACCTGATTAATCCTGTCCTCGTCGACCTCCTCCATCAAAGCGGTGCAGTCGTTTTCAAACAATGTCCCGGCGGGGATGTTGCGGTCAATGTCGCACGGCGTGGCTGCGGCCTTTTCGGCGTATGCTATGACATCCTGCTTCCTGAGGAAGATGTTTTTGTCGATCGAGATGCCGGGACCGTTGATGCACCCGCCGGCACAGAACAGAGGCTCGACGATTTTAAAGTCCCATTTGCTCGGCGGAATGTCAAAGAGGCCCATGACATCGTGGGCACCGCTGACATGGACGATATCGGGGTTCGTCCCGTCGCACGTGATATCACCTGTTTTCAAAAGGCCGCCCTGCAAGGGGAACAGGCGCGATTTGTGCAGGTCGCCTAAACTCTCAAAGCCGCTCTCGGAGCACGTGGCCAGATCGATGCCCTCCTCGTCCAGCCAGCTGAGGAGCTCCGTAAAGGTCAGCACGGCGTCGACGGCGTCTGCGTTTTCAGGCCGCTGCGCCTCCAGCTTTTTCGCGGCGCACGGGCCGATAAAGACGACGGCGCAGTCGCCGCCCAGCCTCTTTTTCAGGAGCCGCCCGTGGGCGACCATGGGCGAGACAACGGGTATAAGCATATCGACATATTCGGGCCGGTATTTTTCAATATAATTGACGACAGCGGGGCAGGAGGTGCAGATATTGCCCTTATCCAGATGCTTCATCGTCTCCTCTGTGACGAGGAGCGCGCCCTCCGCCGTTTCGGAGACGCAGGAGAAGCCGAGCCGCCGCAAGGCCGCCGGCAGCCGAGTGGCGCGCCAGCCGTCAAAGACGGCGGCAAACGACGGGGCGACGCTGGCCGCCACCGGACGGCCGAAGGCCAGCAGCTCCTTGACTGAGTGGAGGCTCGAGCGGATCGTTTTGGCATGCTGTGGGCATTCGCGGACACATGTGCCGCACTTGATGCACAAATCGTCCTCGATGCAGGCCTGCCCGTCCCGTACGCTGATGGCCTTGACAGGGCACACCCTGACGCACCTGTAGCAGTCCTGGCAGTTGGCCGTCACCGTATAGACAGTGTTTTCCTTTTCATTGTGATTGAGGCCCGTATGCCCGTTCGCCATCGTGAAGCACCCCCTGTTGCGTTATTGTTTGTTGACATAAGTATATCAGGTTTATATGATTTTCTCAATCGCCTCTATCGCTTTTTCGATCGTGCAGTGGTGGATCGTTTCGTCGTTAACGGAGAGGTTCGGCCCTTTTTCACACTGCTCGCTGCAGAAGGACACCTTGAATTCCGTCTCGTCGGCGATGCCGCGCTCCTTCACATATTCCATCAGCTTCGTGTAGAGGTCCTGTGCGCCGCGGATAAAACAGCTTGTGCCGAAGCAAATATTGAGTTTAAGCTTCGCGTTTTGTTCCTGATTCGACAAGACGATTTCCTCCCCCGATATTCTCTTTCTGTTTTTATACTCCGTGTGCAGGAGCGCGTGCGCCGTATGCTCATCCAGGTCTTCGTTATAGAATTTCTGGATGTACGGATTTTCCTGCGACGAGTGGATCTGCAGCATTTTATCGTTGTCATAAAGACCTTTAGCCCGGAGCTGCACCGTATGATGATCCTCGCTGACGGGCTGGCCGCCGCCGTTGATGCAGCCGCCGCAGCAGGCCATGACCTCGATGAGCTCAAAAGCCTCCTCGCCGCGCCGAACCTTGTCGATCAGCTTGCGGGCGTTCCCAAGGCCGCTCACCACGGCCAGGCGCAGCTTGGTGCCGCCGACCTCGATCTCCGTTATTTTTATTCCCTCGTCGGCCCGGAGGCTGCTGTATTCTTTAAATGTGCCGCCGCCGGTCATATGTGAGGCGTAGCGCAGGACGGCCTCCGAAACGCCGCCCGAGGTGCCGAAGATGACGCCGGCGCCCGATTTGAAACCGAAGGGCATATCGAACGAGCCCGGCTCCAGCTTATCGAATTCTATGCCGCGCTCCCGGATCATCACCGCCAGCTCCTGCGTCGTCAGCACAAAATCCACATCCTTATTTCCGCCCTGACTGAATTCCTCCCTGTTGGCCTCGAACTTTTTGGCGGTGCAGGGCATGATGGAAACGATGACCACGTCTTC
>CAZJCH010000011.1:6740-9854 GCA_964544005.1 uncultured Papillibacter sp. | reverse complement strand
CCGCGGAATTTGGAGTTCCTTCGTCAGCTTTTCCTTGCAGAGCGAGCCGAACATTTGCTGCGGAGAGCGACAGGTGGACAGGTTCGGGAGCATATCCGGGTAATACTGCTCGGCAAATTTGACCCACGCCGGGCAGCAGGACGTAAACTGCGGTAATTTTTCGCCTTTATTAAGACGGGCGAGGAATTCATTCCCCTCCTCGATGACGGTCAAATCGGCGGCGAAACTCGTGTCATAAACCATGTCGAAGCCCATCATCCGGAGGGCCGTCACGATCTGGCCTGTTGTCGTCGTCCCGGGTTTAAAGCTGAAGTATTCGCCCAGCGCCACGCGGACGGCGGGGGCAATCTGTACGACAACCTGCTTCTTTTCGTCATGGATGGCGCTCCAGACCTTGTTTGTCTGGTATTTCGGCGTCAGGGCGCCCACGGGGCAGACCTTGACGCACTGCCCGCAATTGACGCACTCCACCTCGCCGATGCCCTTGTTGAAGCAGGGCATAACCATGGAATTCGCACCGCGGCCGACAAAATCGAGCACGCCCACGGATTGTATTTCCTTGCATACGCGGACACAGTCGCCGCAGAGGACGCACTTTTTCGGATCGCGAAGGATGGCGTCCGATGAGAGGTCGAGCGCCGGGAAATCCTCCCGCTGCTTAAAGCGCACCTTTGAAATACCCATCTGCCGAGCGATTTTCTGGAGCTTGCAGTCGCCGCTTTTCGGACAGGTGGTGCAGTTCTGGTCATGATTGGCCAGAAGCAGCTCCACGATCATTTTCCGCATGTCCCGGATCTGCTTCGTATTCGTATGAACAACCATACCATCCGCGGCGGGCGTCGAGCAGGCCGGGACGAGGCCGCGCCCCTCCACCTCCACCATGCACATGCGGCAGGCGCCGTAGACGCTGATCTCGGAGTGATAACAGAAGGTGGGCAGCTCGATATGTGCTTTTCGGATAAGCTCCAGGAGGTTGCGCTCGTTCCTAATGGCGACCTCAATCGTATCAATCACGGCAGTTCTCATTTTTGCCATTTTATTCACCTCATTCTTCTATGGCAATAGCGCCGAATTTGCAGCTTTCAGCGCATGCGCCGCATTTGATGCACTTGTCTTTATCAATTGTATACGGAACGCCTTTGGCGCCTGCCGAAATATCGCCGGCGGTATTTCGGCTTATTGCGCCTACCGGGCATTTCTTCGCGCAGAGGCCGCAGCTTTTGCACTTTGCCGCATCGATGGCGTATTTATTAAAAGCCTTGCACCGGCCCGCCGGGCAGCGTTTTTCAAACACGTGGGCGTTGTATTCGTCCCTGAAATACCGGAGCGTCGACAAAACAGGGTTCGGCGACGTCTTGCCGAGGCCGCAGAGAGAGCCGAACTTGACGGTCACGGCCAGCTGTTCCAAAAGCTCCAGCGTCCCACCGTCCGCCCGTCCCTCGATGATGTCGTCCAATAGGTTCAGCATCTGCTTCGTGCCTTCCCGGCAGGGGACGCATTTTCCGCAGGACTCATTCTGTGTGAACTGCATGAAAAACCGCGCCAGGCTGACGATGCACGTTTCGTTGTTCATGACGACGAGTCCGCCGGAGCCGACCATCGCGCCGACTGCCGACAGGTTCTCATAATCCAGCGGCATATCGAGATGCTCCTTCGTCAGGCACCCGCCGGAGGGGCCGCCGATCTGGACGGCCTTGAAATCAATGCCGCAGTTCGTCCCGTCGTCACTGATCACTCCGCCGCCGATTTCTCCAACGATCTGCCGCAGCGTCGCGCCGAAGGGGACCTCAATGAGGCCGGTGTTGGCCACATGGCCCGTCAGGGCAAAGGTTTTCGTACCCTTCGATTTTTCTGTGCCGATGGCGGCGTAAGCGTCGCTCCCTATCTGCATGACGATGGGGACCGAGGCCAGCGTTTCAACATTGTTGATGACGGTCGGTTTCCCGAATAGGCCGGCTTCGGCGGGGAAGGGCGGCTTAGGCGTCGGCATGCCGCGCTTTCCCTCGATGGAGGCAATGAGCGCCGTCTCCTCGCCGCAGACAAACGCTCCGGCACCCTCCATGACCTGTATGTCAAAGGCTTTGCCGCTGCCGAAGACGTCAGAGCCAAGTATGCCTGCCCGGCGGGCGTCCTCAATGGCGATGCGCAGGCGTTTAACGGCGAGGGGGTACTCGGTTCTCACATAGATATACCCCTCCGTCGCGCCGACGGCCTTGGCGGCGATGAGCATCCCCTCCAATACGCTGTGAGGGTTCCCCTCCATGACGCACCGGTCCATAAACGCGCCGGGATCGCCCTCGTCGCCGTTGCAAATGATATATTTGACGTCGTTATTCTGAATGCGCGTCAGGTCCCACTTTCTGCCCGTGGGGAACCCGGCGCCGCCGCGCCCTCTGAGGCCGGCCTTCAGCATGAGCGTACAGATCTCCTCGGCACCCATCATCAGAAAGGCTTCCCGTGCCGCCATATAGCCGCCGCTCGCGATATATTCGTCAATGTCCTGCGCGTCAATATTGCCGCAGAGCTTTAATACCGTCCGCTGCTGCTGCGCGTAAAAGGGGATATGCGCCGTATCGGCGGCGGGCATGCTGTCGGCTTTATGGTACAGCAGGCGCTCGACCAGCTTCCCGCCTAAAAGCGTCTCGTCAACGATCTCTTTAACGTCGCCGGGCTGTACTTTCGTATAAAGCACACCCTGCGGATACAGCGTCACCAGCGGGCCCATCTGGCAGAAGCCCTGGCAGCCGCTCTGGGAGATTCCGATATCGCCATTTTCCTTATGGAGCGTCACGGAGACGGAAAGGCCTTTTTCCTTTATGTAGTCGATGAACCTGTCATAGACGTGCAGGGAACCGCCCGCGACACAGCCCGTGCCGGCACAGATGACGATCCTGGCCTTGTACTGCGCCATGCAGCCGTCAAAAACTTTCTTTCTCTCCTCGAGTGACATGTGCTCAGACATTGGCGGCTTCCTCCTTCCGGATGATATCAAGCAGCTCCAGGGCCTTATCGGGCGTCATCAGCCCGTGAACCTGCTCGTCGATGACAACGGCGGGAGCGAGCCCGCAGGCACCGAGGCAGCGGACTGTTTCCAGCGAGAACAGGCCGTCATCG
>CAZJCH010000011.1:0-6730 GCA_964544005.1 uncultured Papillibacter sp. | reverse complement strand
CGCCGAGGCAGGCAACCGTTTCGAGGGTAAAGAGCATATCCTCCGTTGTTTTTTTCTCCTTTGTGAGACCGAGCGCCTTCTCCAGCGCCTCCAGTATGCCCTCCGATTTTTTAACGTGACATGCCGTGCCGTCGCAGACCTTGATAATATGCTTGCCCTTCGGCTCCAGCGTAAAGTGAGCGTAAAACGTCGCCACGCCGTAGACGGTGGACGGCGAGATGCCGAGCGCGACGGAGATAAACGTCATGATCTCCTCGGGCAGGTAATTGTACTCTGCCTGCATATCCTGCAGGATCGGGATGAGCTTGCTGGGGTTGCGCTCGTACCGGTCCAGAATTTCGCAGGCACGGCTGAATTTTCTCGTGATGCTGTTGCCCATTTCAAAACTCCTCGATGATATTTGTCATTTACTAATTTTTTTCTTGAGATGCTTCGATAGCACGGCGAGTGACGACGCCATGTTTTCATTGTGGACAAGGATGTGCTCCGGGACATTGAGGCTCACGGGGGCAAAGTTCCATATGGCCAGGATGCCGCCCTCGATCATCCGGTCGCATACCTCCTGCGCACATTCCGCCGGCACGGTGATAATACCGATGTTGATATGCATTCTCTTGCACAGGCTCACCATTTTTTCAAGGTGCAGTATCTTTTTTCCGCCGACATCCGTCCCGACCACTTTCTCATCCGTATCGAACCCGACGATTATGTTGAGGCCGTACGCTTCGAAGCCCTGATAGGACATGAGTGCCCGCCCCAGATGGCCGACGCCGGCAAGCACCGCCTCGTTGACGTTGCCGTAGCCGAGATATGTATCCAGGTCGGTAATAAGCTTTTCAAGGAGATAACCGGTCCGGGGCCTCCCGCCGCTTTTAATGGCGGCCAGGTCCTTTCGAACCATCACCTCGTTGAGGCCGAGCGCCTTTGCGATAGCCGGCGACGAAATAATTCTCGTTTTCTCCCTGTCGAGAGATTTCAGGTAGTTTAGGTAAAGCGGCAGGCGCTTTAACGTCTGTACCGAAATGGAGGTATAAGTCTTCTCATGATCGGCCATTTTGACACCGCCTTTAATCAGTATAATTGTATCGATATTAGTATATTGAATTGCGTAATCCTGGTCAATGGTTTTCTTTTCGATTTTTTGTAATTGCGCTTAAACACTAACAAAAATCAACCGGGACGAAATCAAATACTACGTAGGGGCGGACACAAGGTCTGCCCATACTTGACTAAAAGCGCAAATAGGATATCATAGACTAAAGACTTCTCAGAAAGCGTGATTATTTTGCAGAGAAAATTTCCCCATTTGTTCAGCCCGCTGAAGGTCGGCAAGGTCACTTTAAAAAACCGTATCATCTCGGCGCCCATGACATACCCGATCCTGACAGCGGACGGCTGCCTGACCCCGGAGGCGATCGCCTTTTATGAGCTGCGTGCCAAAGGCGGTGCGGCCGTCGTCACCGTCAGCGAGGTCATCGTCGACAGCAAAACGGGCAAATACTACCCGATCCAGGTCGTTCTCGACGCACCGAACGCCAAGGACAGCCTCGCCATGGCCGCCCGGGCGATCAAGCGCCATGGGGCGGTTCCCAGCATCGAGCTGTCCCACGGCGGTAAATACGCTATAACGGAAGCCCTCCCCATGGGCCCGAGCGACAACTATGAAAACGGCAAAAAAACAGCCCGCGCCATGACGAAGGACGATATCAATATGCTCGTTGACGCTTACGGACGGGCCGCGAAAATGACGAAGGACGCCGGCTTTGAGATGCTGCTGATCCACGCCGGCCACGGCTGGCTCCTCCAGCAGTTTTTATCGCCGGCTACGAATAAGAGAACGGACGAATACGGAGGCAATTTGAGAAACCGCGCGCGGTTCGCGCTCGAGATCCTGGACAAAATCCGTTCCGTCGTCGGCCCCGGCTTCCCGCTGGAGCTGCGCATCAGCGCTTCGGAATACACGGAGGACGGCTATCCGTTCGAGGATGTTATTCAGTTCTCCAAACTTGTCGAAGACAAGATCGATCTGCTGCAGGTCTCGACCGGCGCGCACCACGGCAGCTTTGACAAAACGCACCCCTCCATGTTTATGGAGCGCGGCGTCAACGTCGGGTTTGCCGAGGCGCTTAAGAAGCACATCAAAATCCCCATTTCAACCATCGGCGCTTTGAACGAGCCGCAGATGATGGATGAGATTATTTCCTCGGGGAAGGCCGACGCCGTCGTCATGGCGCGGGCGCTTTTAGCCGACCCGTTCCTGCCGAAAAAGGCGTATATGAACAGGGACGACGAGATCGTCCGCTGCTGCCGCTGCTTTACCTGCATGGCCGAGCGACTGACGACAGGTCTGCGCATCTGCGCCTTAAATCCCGTTATCGGTAATGAATATGAGCTGAGCTTCGCCTATGCCCCGACTACACCGAAAAAGGTCCTCGTCGCCGGCGGCGGGCCGGGCGGCATGCAGGCGGCCTTGACCGCAGCGGAGCGTGGGCATCATGTGATTCTCTGCGAGAAATCCGGCGGGCTCGGCGGCGCTTTAAAAGCCGAGCGGGGCATCCCGTTCAAAAAAGACCTCTACGGCTTCATCGGCGTAAAAGCCCGTCAGCTTGAAAAAGCGGGCGTCGAGGTGCGCCTCAACACCGAGGTGACACCGGAGCTGGCCGAAAAAATGGCACCCGACGTTCTGATCGTCGCCGTCGGCGCGTCGCCGATAATTCCACCGATACCGGGCATTGAAGGCCGTCATGTCATCGCTGCAAACGATCTGTACACACGCCGCCATGAGGTCGGCCAAAAGGTCGTCATCCTGGGCGGCGGACTCGTCGGCTGCGAAACGGCTGTCCATCTGGCGCAGGAGGGTAAGGATGTCACCATCGTCGAGATGCTGCACGACGTCTGCTTGGATGCCAATGGCCGCCACCGCCCGCTGCTTATCGAAGAGCTCAAAAAATCAGTCGTATGCCGCCCCGGCCTGAAGGGCATCCGCGTCCTGAAAGATGCTCTCGTCACCGTCGACAAGGACGGCAACGAGCTCACCTTCAAGGCCGACACCATCATTGTTGCCGCCGGCCAGCGCCCCCTCCGCGATATCGCCGACACCCTCCGCGACTGCGCCCCCGAGGTCATCGAGCTCGGCGACGTCGTCAAACCCGCCCAGGTCACCCAAGCAGTGTTCAGAGGACACTTTGCGGCGTTGGATATATAAACGATTGAGACGGCTTGTCAGGCCGTCTCATTGCATCAGCAACCTTATGGTATTTCGTAGGGTAAAAGCTCTGCTCTTGCTCTGCAAGGATATCGCCAAAGAGCAGCGGACGTGCCAATCATTGGTCATTATGACTAATTACACCATATACGATGCATATATGTCGAAAGATATGATAATCTAAATAGAAAAAGAAGCAAAGCCGGTGCTATCATGAAAAAAGCGCAGAAAGCCCTGCGGGAATTTGAAAAAATCGAGGAATCGCTGAACAAGACGGCGTATATCGTGCGCAACACAAAGGATTCCAAGCTTTGGGACCACGAGGCGATCGTCCGGAAAAAGATCAAGGCGCTCAAAGAGCTGGAATCCAAGGAATTCAGGAATTACAATAAAATCCATGAGGGCTATCTGGCGCTCCTGGACGAGATTTCGGCGCGGCTTTTGAGCCATTACAACAAGAGAAAAGGCACAAGCTACAAATTCGAGGACATCGTCAAAACGGACAAGGCGGGATATATAAGCTCCGGCATCATCTCGGTCCTCGTCACGAGCCATATCCCGAGGATCATCGCCGGCGAGTTCAGTAAACACTTCCCTGAAAACCCGAAGGACGAATACGAAGCGGCCCGGAAGCTGAAGCGCGGCTTCATCCTGCACCTGGGCGAGACAAATACGGGCAAGACATACCGGGCCATTGAGCGCCTGAAGCAGTCGAAAAATGGGGTGTACCTGGCGCCGCTGCGCATTCTGGCGCTAGAAAATTACGAGCGGCTCAACAGGGAGGGCGTCCCCTGCAATCTCCTGACCGGCGAGGAGGAGCTCACTGTGGAGGACGCGCACCACGTCTGCTCGACGATTGAAAAGCTCGACATAGAAAAGGAGTACGAGATCGCCGTCATTGACGAGGTGCAGATGATCGCTAATTCACAGCGGGGCTTCGCGTGGACGCGGGCCGTGCTGGGCTTGAAATGCGCGGAAATCCACATCTGCGGCGCGATCAACGCGATAGAACTGCTTGTCAAAATCCTGGAGGATTGCGGCGACCCGTACGAAATTATCGAATATAAGCGAGACACGCCGCTGGAGGTCTGTACGGCGCCGTTTACGCCGAAGGAGATCGAGAAAGGCGACGCGCTCGTCGCCTTTTCAAAAAGACGCGTGCTGGAGCTATCCAAGTTCTTTCAGGAGAAGGGTGTCAAAAGCAGCGTGATCTACGGCGACCTGCCGCCGGAGGTGCGCCGGATGCAGTACCACGCCTTTATTAAGGGCGCGAACAAAATCCTCATCACGACGGACGCCATCGGCATGGGCGTCAATCTGCCGATCCGGCGCATTATTTTCATGGACCTGCAAAAATTCGACGGCGAGGAGAAGCGTTACATCACCTCCCAGGAGACGAAGCAGATCGCCGGCCGTGCCGGCAGAAAAGGCATCTACGACGTGGGGTACGTCTGCACGGCAGCTATTGATCACGCGTTCATCAGAGAAAATCTTGAGACGGAGGATGAGCCGCTCCGTCAGGCCGTCATCGGACCCGGTGAGGCAATCATGAATATCAAAGGCCTGCCGCTTCGGGAAAAGCTCGCCCTCTGGAGCACAAACGAGGAGAAGGTCCGATATTACAAAAAGATGGATGTCCGGGACTATCTTCTCATCCTGGAAAGCGTCAAGCAGTACCGCCTGCCCGAGCCGGCGGAATTCAGGCTCATGAAGCTGCCCTTCGACGTCAACGACATGGAGCTTTTAGGCGTCTTTCTGGATTATGTGGACGAATACTTCATCAAAAAGCAGGCGCAGATCTCCAAGCCGAAGCCGTCCGGCAGCTTTTTGTCCGATCTTGAAAAATATTATCAAAAGCTGGGGCTTTATTATTCCTTTTCCAAAAATTTCGACATCGCTTTCGAGCCGGAATGGGTCTACAAAGAGCGGGAGAGAACGAGCGCGGGCATCAACAAGCTTTTAATAAAGCTTTAAACTTCTGATAAAACTTTGAAATTGTAAGCGAAACGATTATTATGTACCAGCATATAATTTTTTGTTTGAACGAAACTAATAATGCTTTGATCAAACCAAAGTTGATGCTATTGGACACAAAGCAGTACGGACTTAATGCATTCACGAACGAGGTTTTCTTTGATTTAAGGAGGATACTGGAATGAGTGGACACAGGAGCATGATGTCTGACAACCTGAAAGCAGAGATCGCCAGGGAACTCGGCGTTTACGACACTGTCAAGACAGGCGGTTGGGGCGAGGTTTCCTCAAGAGACTGCGGTAATATCGTCAAAAAAGCCATTGAAATGGCGGAACGCGGCATCGGCGCCCGGTAACCGGGTAGGCTGACAACAGCCCTTGGGCTGCCGGGAAACGTGGACGGCCAATGGCCGCCCCTACACAACATCATATCATTATTGTAGGGGACGCAGTCCCATAGCTCGCGAAGGCGCGTCTCGTTTCCGGCAGCCCCCTTTCTTTTTTTATATTGACATTGAGAAGTCTCTCCAATATAATTAAACCGAACTGAATACGGGGTGCTGAGTACACTCGGCTGAGATGCGTCGGATTGACGGCGCGGACCCTTGACCTGATCTGGATAATGCCAGCGTAGGAAAACTCCTAAGCACTCTGACCATTATCGGAGTGCGTTTTATTTTTTGTGGAAATAAATAGGGAGGATATACGGTTATCAGGTTGATTCTTTCAATCTTATTAAATGGAGGAAAAGATGAAAAAGAAGACAACCCTCATTCTTGTGGAAAGCGCCATGATGATTGCCATGGCTGTGGTGCTGAGCTTCATCAAAATTTATGAGTTTCCCCAGGGCGGTTCCGTCACCCTGGCCAGCATGGCGCCGATTGTGCTTTTATCCTACCGGCACGGCATCAAATGGGGCCTCGGCGCCGCGTTTATTTACAGCCTGCTGCAGATGATCCTGCCCCCCGGCTTTATCCCGCCCCCGGCGAAAACCTTATTTGCTTTCGCCGGCGTCGCGCTGCTCGATTACATCATTGCGTTTACAGTCCTCGGCACCGCGTCGTTTTTTGGGAAGCTGTTTAAAAACAAGGTGCTCGCTGGCGTCGCCGGCGCTGTCGCAGTGACGGCTTTGCGGCTCGTCTGCCATTTCTTAAGCGGCATTTTCGTCTGGTCGAGCTATGCGCCTGAAGGGACACCCGTGTGGCTTTATTCCCTCGGTTATAACGGTACCTATATGCTGTGGGAGATCATCATCACCGCCGCCGTCACGGCAATCCTGCTGCCCGTTTTAGACCGCATCGACAGCATGCGAAACCGGACGACATAGGACAATAACTATAACGCGCCGCGGCCGTTTTTAAGAACGGGTCGCGGCGCGTTTATATAAATATATCGATAATGCGTGATACGGCTGATTTGTAACCCAAAATCCGGCATCCTGTGGTATAATAAAAGCGATCCGATTATTACTGTTTTCAGTCCATATATGGTACAAATCATACATCTTTTTAACGAGGTAGATCATGGAATTAACAACCGTATTAGCACAGGA
>CAZJCH010000010.1:15391-19424 GCA_964544005.1 uncultured Papillibacter sp. | reverse complement strand
CTGTCCGTCCGGCCGCTTTTGCCCTTGAAATCTTGCAGAAAGCACCTGAAATTCCGCAGAATTCGCCTGGCATGGTCAAAAATTCTTTGCTCCTTTATTCTCTGTGTTTATCAGTAATGATATAGCAAAACGCATACTAACACATATAAGCGCATATGTCAATGATTTGGCTCTTATATGCTGCTAATAACGGCTGATTTACCCGTTTAGGAAGCGCGCCAGGAAATCTTTTGTCTCCTGCGTCTTTGGCGTGAGGAAAATCTGCTCCGGCGGGCCTTCTTCGCAGATAACGCCGTTATTCATAAAGACGACGTGATTTGCCACATCTCTGGCAAACGCCATCTCGTGCGTGACGATGATCATCGTCATCCCCTCTTTGGCAAGCTTGCGCATGACGGACAGAACCTCACCGACCATCTGGGGGTCCAGCGCCGACGTCGGTTCGTCGAACAGCAGGATTTCGGGTTCCATCGCCAGGGCACGGGCAATGGCGACGCGCTGCTTCTGCCCGCCGGAGAGCTGGCGCGGCTTGGCCTTGATAAACGGGGACATGCCGACCTTTTCAAGATAGCCGAGCGCTGTCTCTTCGGCCGTTTTTTTGTCCTTTTTCAGCACCTTCTGCAGGCCGACCATACAGTTTTTGAGCGCGGTCATGTTTGAAAAGAGGTTAAAGCTTTGGAACACCATACCGACCTTCGCGCGGTATGATGGAATGCTGATTTGCTTTTTTGCGATATCTGAGCCGTGGAATAAAATCTCGCCGCCCGTCGGCGTTTCCAGCATATTGATGCAGCGCAGAAGCGTTGACTTTCCGGAACCGGAGGCCCCGATGACACAGATAACGTCACCTTTGATGACGTTGAAATCGATATCGCGGAGGACGGAGTTGTTGCCGAAGGATTTGCTGAGATGGCGGATCTCAAGAAGCTTATCCGACAGAGAATTTTCTATTGTCATCTTCTTATCCCCCTGTCTTTGCCGATAAAGTTGAACATGCCGCTCGTATGTGCCAGCGTATCTGTTGTAGCCAGGTCATAATTCTGGGGGCCGTCCATTTTCTTTTCAATATATCGCAGAAGCCTCGAGAAGAAAACCGTCATGATGAGATAAACGACCATCGTGATCGTATAGACCGGGAAATAGACGTAGTACGCACCGGCAACGGATTTCGAGGTAAAGAACAATTCAACAACGCCGATCATAGAGAGCACACAGGTGTCCTTTATGTTGATAATCAGGTTGTTGCCGATCTGAGGCATGATGTTCCGGGTCGCCTGAGGCAGTATAATATACAACATTGTTTCAATATGCGTCATACCGATGGCTTTAGCGCCCTCTGTCTGACCTTCGTCTATAGAGAGAATACCGCCGCGCACCGTCTCCGCCATGTAGGCGCCCGTGTTAATTGACACAATAAGAAATGCGGCAAACATCATATCCATATTGATGTTGAAGAGCATCATGGCGCCGAAATATATAAACACTGCTTGCACCATCATTGGGGTACCGCGAAAAACTTCCACGTAAATATTTAGAATAAGCCGGACAAACCAAAGGGCCGCCCTTTTGACGGCGTTGTCGGTTTTATTAACCGGTATTGTCTGTACGATTCCGACAACAAAACCGATGATACAGCCGATAATTGTTCCGACAAGGGCGATAAGCAGGGTCGTCCCGGCGCCGCGCAGTATCGATTCGCCGTAGTTAGTGATTATAAGAGATACCCATTCCCAGAAACTTCGAGACATTCTTCCGCCCCTTTCAAGACAGTACTGGGGGAGCAGCAAGCGCTCCCCCATACATTGATATCAACAGTTATTGCTTAATCCGATATCGGCTGCACCTTAATGGCGTCCGCCATCATTGTTTCAAAATCGTCTTTCGTCAGTGTCGCCAGTGCTTCATTGATCAGTTTGAGTAGGTCGGCATTGCCTTTTTGTACAGAGATGCCGATGTTGATGATCTCATCGGAGACCTTGAAATTATCATCGCTGCCAGTAAAGTCCAGAATCTTCATATCAGGATAGACATTGACGGCCGCCATGGCTGCCGGCTTGTCCACGACGAGCAGATCGCATTTTCCGGATTTCAGCGCCAACAGCATAGGGGCTGTTTCATCCATTGCCGGCTGAATCTTTGCATCTTTAATCTGAGGCACGCACTTATCATACCATACCGTGCCGAGCTGAGACGTCACGGATGCGCCGGTGAGATCAGACAAACCGGCTGCAGAGGCATATTTTGAATTGCCAAGTGTCAGAACAACGATATCGGCGTAATAATACGGCGTTGAGAAATCCAGTATGTCCGCATGTTCCGATGTGATGGATTGGCCGCAGATGCCGCAGTCCAGCGTACCGGCTTGGACGCCGAGAGGGATACTGGTCCATTCCGTTTTATAAATTTCAAGCTTGTAGCCGATCTTTTCGGCTATATATTTGGCCATCATGACATCGTAACCGTAAGCGTACTCTTGGCTGTCAGTGATTTTAACAGCGCCATTTTTATCATTGGACTGCGTCCAGTTGTACGGCGCGTACGCGCATTCCATGCCGACTTTAAGTACTTTTTCGTCTGTTTTTTTTGCGCAGGAAGCCAGACCTAGGAGCATGACCGCCGCAAGTAATATGGGGATAAGCTTTTTCATTTTTAACCATCCTTCATAAATAAAACTCAATTTTGTTAATCGGGTGTTGGAAACTATATTTCCAAAAATATACGCATAACATATGATATTTTATCATCTAGCATGGTCTTTCGCAATATGAAATATTGCAGGTAGCATTAAATATTTTCCTATTTCATACTGCGCTTGGATTAAGTACAGAAGCTTCTCGGCTCCTTGCGATTTTGCAACAGGACGGCGGCGGCGCATATAATGTCCAGAAAGGTATTATTCAATAAATCGCCGCGGAGATTGCCGGGACGGAATGGAGAGAAGAATGATTTGGTTTTTAACCCAGAGGACAAGGTACTACATAGATGTTTTAAACGGAAAAAAGCCCGACGCGAAGGCGGAGCTCAGGGGAATCGGCGCCTATCCGGATGTCGCTGGAAAAGCTAATTTTTATCAGACGAAGGACGGCGTTCTCTTGAGCGTCGAGGTGATGGGCCTGCCGACGGGTGATGATCACTGCACCGGTGGCGTGTTCGGGTTTCATATCCATGAAGGTGAGTCCTGTACCGGGAACGCGGAGGACCCGTTCGCTGATGCGAAGGGGCATTTTAATCCACATGGCTGCAGGCATCCGCACCATGCCGGGGATCTGCCGCCGCTTTTCGAAGCGCAGGGGCGCGCTTTCTTGGTTTTTCTGACAGGCCGGTTTGCAGTCAAAGAGATCATCGGCAAAACGATCATCATACACGCTTCTCCAGACGATTTTACGACACAGCCCGCGGGAAATGCGGGAAAGAAAATGGCCTGCGGGAAGATAAAAAAATGACCTGTAGGGCGGGATGACCTCATCCCGCCGCGGCTGAATTGGAAAACGGCGGCGGGGTGAAGACACGTGAAGACACCCCGCCCTACTATTATTTGCTCAGTAAATACTTATCGACTTCGAGCGCGGCGTCCCGGCCTTCCTTGATGGCCCAGACGACGAGGCTCTGGCCGCGGCGTGCGTCGCCGGCGGCGAATAAGCCGTCGATATTCGTCCTGTAATCACTTTCTTTCGCGTCAATATTGCTCCGCTTATCCTGGTTAACGGACAGGTCTTTTATGACCTTTTCCTCCGGTCCCAAGAAACCCATGGCGATCAGGACAAGCTGCGCCGGCCAGACCTTCCCGGTGCCCGGGAGCTCCTTCAGCGCGCCGGTACTCCAGTCGACGTCCACCGTGTGGAGGGCTTTGACAGCGCCGCTTTCGGCACAGTCGATTTTCTTCGTCGTCAGGCAGAAGTTCCTGGGGTCTTTTCCGTAGAGCTCAATGGCTTCCTCCTGGCCGTAGTCCGTTTTGAATAGCTTCGGCCACTCGGGCCAGGGGTTCTTGGAGGTCCTGTCTGTCGCGGCGGCCGGGAGGATCTCAAATTGGGTG
>CAZJCH010000010.1:0-15381 GCA_964544005.1 uncultured Papillibacter sp. | reverse complement strand
CGCAGTCGGTGCCCGTGTCGCCGCCGCCGATGACGATGACGTCCTTGTCCTTGGCGGAGATGAAATTTCCGTCCGCGAGATTGGAGTCCAGGAGGCTCTTCGTGTTGGCGGCGAGGAAATCCACGGCGAAGTGGATACCCTTACAGCCGCGCCCCTCGACTGTCAGATCACGCGGTTTTTTGGCGCCGATGCAGAGGACGACGGCGTCATAATCCTTTTTCAGGTTTTCGGCCGGGAGGTCTTTTCCGATCTCGATGCCTATTTTAAAGACAACGCCCTCGGCCTCCATCAGAGAGATCCGGCGGTCGATGATTTTTTTATCGAGCTTCATGTTCGGGATGCCGTACATCAGAAGGCCGCCGACGCGGTCGTCCTTTTCGAAAACGGTAACGGAGTGGCCGAGCTTGTTAAGCTTGTCGGCGCAGGCGAGACCGGAGGGGCCGGCGCCCACGACGGCGACGGTTTTGCCGGTTCTTTTCTTAGGCGGACGCGGCGTCACAAGGCCCTGCTCAAAGGCGTACTCGATGATCGTGCGCTCGTTTTGCTTTGTCGCGACAGCCGCGCCGCCCAGGCCGAGCGTACACGAGCCCTCGCAAAGCGCCGGGCAGACACGAGACGTAAACTCGGGGAAGCTACTGGTTTTCATCAGGCGTTTATACGCCTTATCCATCAGACCCTTATAGAGCAGCTCGTTCCACTCGGGGATCAGATTATTGAGAGGGCAGCCGGACGCTGTTCCGCCCAGCATCAGGCCCATCTGGCAGAAGGCCGTTCCGCAGTCCATACAGCGGGCGCTCTGCATTTGCTGCTTCTCCAGAGGCATGTGCGTGTGAAACTCTTTCCAGTCATGTATTCTCTCGCTGACCGGTCTGTCGGGCGGGAGCTCTCTTGCGTATTCTATAAATCCGGTCGGTTTTGCCATGATCGTCCCTCCTTAATTGCCGCTCAGGCGCGACAGGTCGCGGTTGTTGGCGTCGAAGGCGCGCATCAGCGCCTCGTCCCCCGAGTAGCCCTCGGAGTAAGCCTTGTTGATTGCCTGCATCATTCGCTTATAATCGTAAGGCAGGACGCAGACGAATTGCGACAGCGCGTATTCCCAGTTTGCCAGCAGCTTCTTCGCTTTTCG
Organism: uncultured Papillibacter sp.; assembly: GCA_964544005.1. Lineage (GTDB taxonomy): Bacteria > Bacillota > Clostridia > Oscillospirales > Oscillospiraceae > Sporobacter. The sequence continues at coordinate 14,255 of CAZJCH010000010.1, read as the reverse complement.
ACTGCCCGTATAACGCTCGTGATCAATGATCATCTGGAGCAGCTCATCGGCGTTTTCACCGGTCACATAGGTGAGCTGAACCATTTCGGTATTACATTTTGTCCGGAAGCTGCCGTCCTCATCGTAGATGTATGCGATACCGCCCGACATGCCTGCCGCAAAATTCCGGCCTGTCGTCCCAAGGACGGCGACCCGACCGCCCGTCATATACTCGCAGCCGTGATCGCCCACGGCCTCGACGACAGCCCTGACGCCGCTGTTTCGGACACAGAAGCGCTCGCCGGCGGCACCGCTTATGAAGGCCTCGCCGCTTGTGGCGCCGTAAAAGGCGACGTTTCCGATGATGATGTTATCCTCCGGGGCAAAGGACGCACCGGTCGGAGGCTTGACAATAATGCGGCCGCCCGACAGGCCCTTGCCCGTGTAATCGTTCGTGTCGCCGGTCAGCGTCAGCGTTATGCCCTTTGGGATGAACGCGCCGAAGCTCTGGCCGGACGAGCCGTTGAAGTTGAGTCTTATGGTATCCTCCGGGAGGCCCGCACTTTTGTACCTCCGGGTGACCTGGCTGCCGAGGATCGTGCCGACGGCGCGGTCCGTGTTGCGCACCTCGAGGTCGGCCTCAACCGGCTCGCCGTTTAAAAGTGCCGGCTCACAAAGCTTCAGGAGGATGCTCATATCGAGCGTCTTCTCCAGGCCGTGATCCTGCGGGACGGTCTGGTGCAGCGGCGTCCCCTCGGGGACCTCCGGCTTATACACGATCGGGGAAAGGTCAAGCCCGCGCGCCTTCCAGCAGGAGGCGGGGATGTCGGTCTCCAGCATATCGGAACGGCCGACCATTTCGTTGACGGTCCGAAAGCCCATCAACGCCATATATTCGCGCAGCTCCTGAGCGATAAAGCGCATGAAGTTGATGACGTGCTGCGGGTCGCCGCAGAAGTTGCGGCGCAGCTCCGGGTTGTTCGTCGCGATACCGACCGGGCATGTGTCCAGGTTGCAGATGCGCATCATCACGCAGCCCAGCGTGACGAGCGGCGCTGTTGCAAAGCCAAACTCCTCCGCGCCGAGGAGCGCTGCGACAGCCACATCCCGGCCCGTCATGAGCTTGCCGTCGGCTTCGATGACGATCCTGTTTCTCAGGCCGTTTAAAACAAGCGTCTGATGGGTTTCCGCGACGCCCAGCTCCCAGGGCAGGCCAGCGTGGCGCATGGCCGTTCTCGGAGAGGCGCCTGTGCCGCCGTCATAGCCGCTGATGAGCACCACATCGGCAAAGCCCTTTGCGACGCCGGCGGCGATCGTCCCGACACCGGCCTCGGATACGAGCTTCACGTTGATGCGTGCCTCCGGATTTGCATTTTTAAGATCATAAATCAGCTCTTTAAGGTCCTCGATGGAATAGATGTCATGGTGGGGCGGGGGTGAGATAAGGCCAACGCCGGATAAACCTTTCTTCCCGGAAGCTGGCCGCCCTCGCCGGGCTTCGCGCCCTGCGCCATTTTGATCTGCAGCTCTTTTGCGCTCATAAGGTATTCGCTGGTGACGCCGAAGCGGCCGGAGGCCACCTGCTTTATGGCGCTGCAGCGGGAGTCGCCGTTTTTATCCGGAATATATCGGGCGGGGTCTTCACCGCCCTCGCCGGAATTGCTCCTGCCGCCCAGGCGGTTCATTGCGATGGCGATCGTCTCGTGCGCTTCCCTGCTGATGGAGCCGAAGGACATGGCGCCCGTTTTGAAGCGCCTGACGATTTCCTCCACCGGCTCGACCTCGTCAATCGGCACGGGGCTGCTGCTCTTTTTGAGCTTCATCACAGAGCGCAGCGTCGCGTGGCCGGCGCCATGCTCGTTAATGAGCCCGGAATATGCCTTGAAAGTGGTATAATCGCCGGTGCGGCAGGCGCGCTGCAGCTTGTCGATTGTTTCCGGATTATACAGATGGTATTCGCCGTTGCGCCTGTACTGGTAATGACCGGCGGATTCAAGCTCCTCGTCTTCATACCGCGCATCGTACGCCGCCGCGTGTCGCAGTTGGGCCTCTTCGGCGATTTCGTCGAGGCCGACGCCCGAGACGGGGGCGGGCGTTGAGGTGAAATACTTATCGATAACCTCGGCGCTGATGCCGACGGCTTCGAAAATCTGGGCGCCAATATAGCTTTGAATGGTCGAGATTCCCATTTTTGAAAGCACCTTTATAACGCCCTTCGTTACCGTCTTCACGTATGTATGGACGGCTTCGTTCTCGTTTGTTCCCGTAATGAACCCTTCGGTGACCAGGCTTGATACCGACTGAAGCGCGATGTAGGGATTGACGGCGGAAGCGCCGAAGCTGATAAGGCACGCAAAATGATGCACCTCGCGCGGTTCACCCGATTCCAGCACAATACTGGCTTGGGTGCGCAGCCCGGCGCGGATCAGATATTGGTGAAGCCCCGAAACTGCCAGGAGCGCCGGTATGGCGGCATGCTCACCATCAAGGCCGCGGTCGGAGAGAATAATGATGTTGGCGCCGACGCGGATGGCTCTGTCGGCCTCGGCGAAAAGCTCGTCAAGCGCCGCGTTCAGCGCGTTTCCGCCTCCGCCCGCTTTAAACAGGATCGGCAGCGTGACCGACTTAAAGCCCGGCATATTGATGGCCCTGAGCTTATTAAGCTCCTCGTTATCGATGATCGGCGCCTTCAGGCGGATCCTGCGGCAGCTGTCGGGCTCGCTTTTGAGCAGATTTTTTTCTGAACCCAGATAGACGATGGAGGAGGTGACGATCGCCTCGCGCAGTGCATCAATAGGCGGGTTCGTGACCTGCGCGAACAGCTGCTTGAAGTATTCGTAAAGAAGCAGCGGCTTTTCGGAGAGGACAGCCAGCGGCGTATCGTTACCCATGGAGCCCACCGGGTCGACGCCGCTTGTCACCATGGGGGCCAGAATGAGCCGGAGATCCTCGTAGCTGTAGCCAAAGGCCTTCTGCATGCGCAGGAGCGGCTGCTCTTTCGCTACCTCATATTCCGCCGGCGACAGGAGCGCGCCCATATCCACCATGTTCCTTTTCAGCCATTCGGCGTACGGATAAGCAATCGCCGCCTTGTGCTTGATTTCCTCGTCCTCTATGATCCGTTGGCTTTCTGTGTCGATCAGCAGCATGCGGCCCGGGTGGAGCCGTTCTTTTTTGATAATTTTTTCAGCCGGAATATCAAGTACGCCCACCTCGGAGGCAAGAATCACGATATCGTCCGTTGTGACATAATAACGGGAGGGACGCAGGCCGTTGCGGTCAAGGACAGCGCCGATGCGGATGCCGTCCGTAAAACCGATGGAAGCCGGTCCGTCCCAGGGCTCCATCATGCAGGCGCTGTATTCGTAGAAGGACTTCTTCTCCTTACTCATATTGGAAGCATACGCCCATGGCTCGGGGATCATGAGCATCATGACGCGCTCCAGCGGCATGCCGGAAAGCATGAGAAATTCGGCCGTATTGTCGAACATCGAGGAATCGCTGCCGCTGCGGTCAATGACAGGGAGCACCTTGTCGAGCTCGGTCCCGAAGGTGTCGCTCTTGAGCATGGCCTCGCGGGCGTTCATGAAATTAACGTTGCCGCGGAGCGTATTTATTTCGCCGTTATGTATAATGCAGCGGTTAGGGTGCGCTCTTTCCCAACTGGGGAAGGTGTTCGTGCTGTAGCGCGAGTGGACGAGTGCCAGCGCCGTCAGCATCCGCTCGTCACGCAGATCGGGGTAAAACTCGTCAAGCTGCTCGGCCGTCAGCATGCCCTTATAGACAATCGTCCGCGACGACAGGCTGGCGATATAAAAGGTTTCGTTGGGGTAAGAGGCAGCGATTGCTTTTTCCACCCGACGGCGGATGATATAGAGCCGGCGTTCGAAATCAATTCCGGGATTGACATACCTGCGCCCGATAAAAACCTGGCGCATGAAGGGCATGCTTTTTCGCGCTGTTTTACCAAGGCCGGAGGGGTCGGTCGGCACATATCGCCAACCCAGAAAAACCTGGCCCTCATCGGCTATGATGTTTTCAAGCTCGCGCTCGAATTTCCCCCGAAGGACGACATTATTCGGAAGGTAAACAATACCGGTACCGTAATCGCCGGGCGGGGGCAGCACGATCTTATTTGATACGACAGCTCGATAAAACTCATGCGGGATCTGCAGCAGAACGCCCACGCCGTCTCCGGAGGTGGGCTCACTGCCGACGCCGCCCCTGTGCGTCAGGTTCTTGACGGTGGTCAGAGCCTGCCTGAGAACAGTGTTCGCCTTTTATATTGGCAACCAAACCGATGCCGCAGGCGTCGTGCTCAAACCGGGGGTCGTACAGCCCTTGCTGCGCGGGAAAACTGCGTATGTTCATGATGACCATTCCTTTCAAGACGCTGGCCGAAGCTCCGGCGCGGTTAGTCTGCTATTATATAATATGCAGGAATGCTGATGAAAAATTTCACCGATACCGTGCGGCCGATACCAGAAGAAAAAATTCCGCCCTGACAAATATAGAGGACTGTAAGACATTTTAAAGCTTTGAATATCGTTTTGCAATAACTTAGAGATAAAAAAAACGAAGAAATGCAAAATTTATTTTCCAGGTTGCAAAATTACAAATAATTGATGCATTATCTCCAGCTCGGGTTGTTCAAAATGACAGCAAGGGAGCATGATCAATCAAACCGGTCATCCGCCATTGGATTTTCGACCGACTCGACGCCATGCTCCCCTTTGAGCACTATTCATCTAACACCGGGTTATTCGGGCTGTTTTCCCGAAGCAGATTCGGAGGACGGCCCGCCGTTTGGCTTAAGCCCGGAAGGTTTGTTCCGGCCCTTGCCGCCTCTGTGATGGCGCTTGTTTTTTTTGTTTTGCAGCTTTTCTCCGATTGGGTCCGGCGCTGCCTTTTCAATGGGTTGGTTTTTTTCAGGCTTGACCGCCGGCTTCACGGCGTAGCCCCTATGATGCTTCGGTTCGGCTCTCGCAGCGCTTTCCTGCTTCTTTAAGATATTATGGTCGGCAGGAAACTCGCGTTTCGGTTCCACCTTTGGCTCGCTTCGAAAACCGGGCTTGGCAAAATTAGCGACGACGACTGGCGGCGTATCCTTGAAACCGGCTTCCTCAAGCCGGCCTTCCGCCCTTGCTGCGATGTATTCGGCCCGGCGCGCCTTGCCGCCCAGGACATCAAGCTCCTCAAACGTAAATGTCTTAAGCGTCGTGTCGAGGCCGTTTTCCAACCGGACCTTTGCATTGCCGCGCAGGAGGTTGATACTGATGACGGAACCCTTGCCCGAGGGCGTTTCAACAAACGCATCGACCTTCGGCGCGCGTTTGACAAGGTCCTCATAGGCGGTTTCCTCGTATTTAAGGCAGCACATCAGCCTGCCGCACGTGCCGGAAATCTTAACCGGATTAAGCGACAAGCCCTGCGTCTTTGCCATTTTGATGGAGACGGGGTGAAATTCATCCAAGAACTGTGTGCAGCAGAACGGCTTGCCGCATATCCCGAGCCCGCCCAGCATTCTGGCCTCGTCCCGGACGCCAATCTGGCGGAGCTCAATGCGTGTTTTAAATACGGAAGCGAGATCCTTGACAAGCTCCCTGAAATCGACACGCCCGTCCGACGTGAAGAAGAAAAGAATCTTGCTGCCTTCGAAGCTGAATTCCACATCCACGAGCTTCATGTCAAGACGATGCTCTTCGATTTTTTTCTGGCAGAAGTTAAACGCATCCGTTTCCTTTGCTTTATTTTCAGCCGCTTTTTTAGCATCTTCCTCTGTGGCGATACGCGTCACAGGGCGCAGCGGCGGTATGATGGCCGCATCCTCGACAAAGTGGTTCCCGAAGGTGCACTCGGCATATTCGAAGCCCTTTGACGTCTCAACAATCACATTGACATTGGACGGGATGATAAGCCCCGCCGGGTCAAAAAAGTAGACCTTGCCTTTATTCTTAAATCTTACGCTGATTACTTCAGTCATTTCATCCCTCGTTTCATTTTGGCGACGGAGACCGCTTTGCGTTATGTTCTGTCTCCGCCGTCGGCTTTAATCAGCTCCGCGCAGATCATCCCGGTGATATGCCCGAGGCTGACGTTTAAATCAAGATATTCTTCGGCACGGTCCAGTACTCCGACCGCTTTCATCAGGGTTTCGGGTGTCAGGGGAACCGCCCCGCCGCTCAGCCGTTCTTTTAGCTTTAATACAAGAAGAGCCTTCGCGCTGGCAATGAATTCGAAGAAATCCCTTTTATCGGCTTTCTCCATGGGAAACATCAGCTCAGCGAGCTTAAGCGGGCTGTCTGCCAACGCCTGGTAAAAGGCCGCGGTATCGTCACGGATCGGGCCTGGCGCCGCTGCTTCATGCCTGTCGGCGGACAGCTCGACGCACCGGGACCGGACAGTCGGCAGCAGCGCGGCAGGATTATCGGCGATGAGAATAAACGCTGCGCTCTCCGGAGGCTCTTCAAGCAGCTTCAGGATCGCATTCTGGGCGGCACTGTTCATTGAGTCGGCGTGGCTTAAGATATAAACCTTTTTTGCCGCCTCGTTGGGCATGATGAAGGCATCCTCCCTGAGGGCGCGAATCTGGTCAACGATGATGTCCCTGGCGTCGGGCGCCCTGGCAACGGTGATGATATCGGGATGAATATGACGAAACGCCTTATTGCAGTGGGTGCACATCCTGCATGGTTTCCGACCGGAGCCGTCGCAGACGTGTACGGCGGCAAGCATTCCGGCCAAGTCGACCCGTTCGGCCTCTATGCCGCCCCAAACAATATAGGCGTGAGATAATCTGCCGTTCCGGGGAATAACGGTATCGCCCGTATCGTCGTTTCGGATACTATTCATACGCACTCCATCTTATTCTAACCAAGTAACCGTGCCTATCATAACATATTACATTTTCAGGTGTCTTTCGTCAACAGTAAATGTCAGACAGGCCAAAATAGGGCGCTGCTGAATAAACGGGTTGTAACGCCTCCTTAAAAAGCGTATAATCATGAACTATAGTAAAAATATCAAATACAGGCAGAATACTGGTAGCAAAACAAAATGATTCAGAGATAAAAAGAAAGGGAAGGCAATCATGAGCAAAGGAACGTTTTACATCACAACGCCCATCTATTACCCCTCCGACAAGCTTCATATCGGACATACGTACTGCACGGTGGCCACTGACGCGATGGCGAGGTATAAGCGAATGCAGGGCTTTGATGTCATGTTCCTCACGGGGACGGACGAGCATGGCCAGAAAATCGAGGAGAAGGCGGCTGCCAAAGGCGTCTCACCCAAGCAATTTGTCGACGATATTATCGAGGGCAAGGGCGGCATCCTGGACCTGTGGAAGCTTATGAACATCAGTAACGACCGGTTTGTGCGCACAACGGACGATTACCACGAATTATCCATACAGAGGATTTTTAAGAAGCTCTATGAGCAGGGGGATATCTACAAGGGAGCATATAAGGGCCTGTACTGCACGCCCTGTGAGTCCTTCTGGACGGACAATCAATTGAAGGACGGCAAATGCCCCGACTGCGGACGCGATGTGGAATACGCCGAGGAAGAGGCGTATTTCTTCCGCCTGTCCAATTACACGCAGAAAATCCTCGACCTGTATGAGAAGCAGCCGGATTTCCTGGAGCCGGCCTCCCGCATGAACGAGATGAAGAGTAATTTCCTGAAGCCGGGCCTGGATGATCTGTGCGTCTCGCGTACGACATTCAAATGGGGTGTCCCCGTTGATTTTGACCCGGGCCATATCGTCTATGTCTGGATCGACGCGCTTTCAAATTATCTGACCGCGCTCGGTTATATGAACGAAACGTATCACGACGTCGAACGATACTGGCCGGCCGACGTACACTTTGTCGGCAAGGAGATTGTACGCTTCCACGCGATCATCTGGCCGGCGCTTTTAATGGCGCTCGGCATGCCGCTGCCCAAAAAGGTTTTCGGCCACGGCTGGCTGTTACTTGACGGCGGTAAAATGAGCAAGTCGAAGGGCAATGTGGTCGATCCCGTTATTCTCGCCGGCCGCTACGGGGTGGATGCCCTGCGGTATTTCCTGCTGCGGGAGTTCCCGTTCGGCTCGGACGGCAATTTCTCAAACGAGCTGCTGATCACACGCATCAATACGGACCTTGCGAACGATCTCGGCAATCTCGTATCAAGGACAGTCGCGATGGTACTTAAGTACTTCGGAGGCACTCTGCCCGAGGAGCCCTTTGATCAGAGCGCTGAAACCATAGACGACGAACTGATCGAAATGGCAAACGGCCTCCGCGGCGTTTATGAGGCGCAGATGGAGAAATACGCGTTTCAAAACGCGCTGACGGAAATTTTCCGCCTGACGTCAAGGGCCAACAAGTATATCGACGAGACGGCGCCCTGGGTGCTGGCAAAGGATGATGCCAACAAGCCGCGGCTTGCCCGTGTGATGTACAATCTCCTTGAGACGATCCGAATCTGCGCGGTACTCCTGAAGCCGGTCATGCCGGAGACGAGCGGAAAGATACTTTCTCAGCTCGGCGCGGAGGACGCACTCAGAACCTGGGACTCGGCAGCTGCCTTCGGCGTGCTCCCGAAGGATGTCACCGTCGTCAAAGGCGACGCGGTTTTTCCGAGGATCGACATGGCGAAAGAGCTTGAAATACTGGCTTCAACACTTTAAGCCGATACGCAAAACAGCTGCCGTACGATGTGTGCGGCAGCTGTTTTGCGTTATTCCGCTATGTACTCTCCCGCATAACGATTAAATAGTCGGGGTCACAACGTGGCACGTTGTGTCACGTCGCATTCATTTCACCAAGTGTTCTGACCAGGTCGTCGTACATGGCCGACGCTGTCGGCTTCGGGCCGGCACCCTGGCCGTAAAAAGCCCTGTCCCCGCTTTCGCTGCCACGGACGACGATGATATTATTGTTTCCTCTCACCGCCGCCACAATGGAATTCACCGGGACCAGTTGCGGCCCGACGAAGCAGGAGAAGCCCTCTCCGCGGCGCTCTGCGGAAAAGACAGGTTTAACAACATATCCCGCGCTTACGGCATCCCGGAAGTCTGCGGCCGTGAGGTGCCGGATCGACACGGGAACGATGCTTCTGCAATCCGCCCAATGACCCATTCCGAAGCCCATCAGGATCACCGCTTTATATAGCGCATCCAGACCGTCCACATCCTCGGAGGGGTCGTTTTCTGCAAAACCCAGCTCCTGTGCTTTTCGCAGTGCCGCCTGATAGCTGCCGCCGCGCTGCATCTCACACAGAATAAAGTTGGATGTGGCGTTGCATATGCCGTAGATACGCGTTGTCGTTTCGCATTTTCCCATGGAGTCCAGAACAGCGCTGATGGGGATTCCGCCGCCAACCGTCGCGTCATAATGAAAGCTCGTGCCGCTTGACTGAACGTCCCGGGCGATTTCCCGACCGTACAGCGCAAGGCATTTTTTGCTTGACATGATAACGGGCTTTTTTTCGCGGACAGCGGCAAGAACCAGCTCCCGCGTCAGCGCCGCGCCGCTGCCGCCCATGCACTCCACAACGATATCAGCGTCACGGATCGCCTCGTTCGGATCAGCTGTCAGTGTTAACCCTGAGGTATCCACGCCGCGTTTTTTTGTCAGGTCTCGGACATAGACCTTCCCGACGGAGAGCATACAGCCTCCAAAGCGCGTCCCTTCCATACTTCTCTTAATATAAGCCATAAGCTGCGACCCGACGATACCGAGGCCGAGAAATGACAGGCGTTTTTGTTTCATATCGCGACCCGCTCCCACGTGCATTATTGACGATTCGATCGTATCATATCTTTATCGATTCGTAAAATTCATAGAATTCATTATGTTGATAAAAATTATTGAACGATTGAGGTGCGTGAATGGAGCTCAGGAATATGCTCACCTTTCAGCGGATATGCCGGCTGAAAAGCTTTTCGAAGGCCGCGGCGGAGCTTGGATATTCACAGTCGGCGGTGACCATGCAGATCAAGCAGCTGGAGAATGAGCTGAACGTCAAGCTCTTCGACAGGATCGGCAAATCCATCCGGACAACAAACGAGGGCGTCCGTTTTCTGACGTATGCCGACGAGATCATTAAAACCGCGAATAACGCATTTAACGACCTGTCCTCCGGCGCCGACCCTTCGGGGGTATTGAGAATCGGTATTCTGGAGTCCGTCTGCACAGCCTGCCTGCCTCAGCTCCTGAGCCAGTATCACGCCCGCTGGCCACAGGTTTCCGCGGTGATCCGCACCGGCACCCTCGACGAGCTTTCGCCCATGCTGAACGGCGATTTTATCGATCTTCTGTGGACGTTTGACCAGGCCTTGGAGGTCCCCGAGTGGATCAGGGCTTTTTCCTACGACAGCAGGATCGAGGTCGTCTGCTCGGAAAAGCATCGTCTTGCCAAGGCTCATGAGGCGGCGCTTTCCGAGCTGGCGGAAGAGACGTTTATCCTGACCGAGCGCGGCTGCAGCTACCGCCGGATATTTGAGGAATGGATGGTCTCAATGGGGTATCATCCAAGCATATTTCTTGAAATCGGCAATACAGAGATGATTAAAAAATTCGTCGAAGCCGGTCTGGGCCTCGCCGTGCTTCCGCGCTTCACACTGACGGAAGAGCTGGCCTTACACAAGCTGTCAGTTATTTCTATGACGGATTTTCAATTGGTGATGCAGGGCCAGTTGTTCTATCACAGGGGTAAGTGGCTTTCACCCGCTCTGGATGCATTCCTTGCACTGGTTATGGCATATCCTTTCACATAAAAAAGCGCTTCGAACAGGCTCTAAGCCCGATCAAAGCACTTTAACTGCAAAATAGCCGTTACGCGTTATTTTATAGGTTCTCTTCCAATATATCCGCGATACGCTTTGAGGCAAGCCCGTCCCCATAGGGGTTGGAGGCACGGCTCATGGCGTCATAGGCGGATTGATCCGTCAGCAGCTTTTTGAACTCGCGGTAAACGGTCTCTTCGTCGGTGCCCGTGAGCTTTAAGGTTCCGGCGGCGACGCCTTCGGGGCGCTCCGTCGTGTCGCGCAGGACGAGAACGGGTTTTCCCAGAGACGGAGCCGCCTCCTGGATGCCGCCGCTGTCGGTCAGCACCAGATAAGAGCGCGCGAGGAAATTGTGAAAATCCTCCGGTCCCAGCGGGTCGATGAGATGGATGCGTTCGTGCCCGCCAAGCACATCCCACGCGACCTCCCGGACAGCCGGATTGAGGTGAACGGCGTAAATGAGCCTGACATCCGGGAATTCCTCAATCACCCGGCGGATCGCCTTAAAGGTCCGGCGCATCGGCGCACCAAGGCTTTCACGCCGGTGGGCCGTCATGGTCACCAGGCGGCTGCCGGCGGCCCAGGTAAGCTCGGGGTGCGTGTAATCAGCGCATACCGTTGTCTTCAGCGCGTCAATTTCGGTATTTCCCGTGACATAGATGCGCTCCGGCGGTTTGCCTTCTTTCAACAAATTGTCCCTGGATTCATTCGTCGGCGCAAAGTGAAAGCGCGTCACTATATCCACCGCCTGTCGGTTAAACTCTTCGGGCCAGGGCGATAAGATGTCATAGGTGCGCAGTCCTGCCTCAATATGGCCGACGGGGATGCCGAGATAAAAGCAGGCGAGGGCGGAGGCGAACGTCGTTGTGGTGTCCCCGTGGACAAGGACAATATCGGGCGTCGTCCTTTCAAGGATCTCCTTCATGCCGCGCAGGACTTTCTCCGTAATGTCGAAGAGTGTTTGTTTGTCTGTCATGACAGACAAATCGGCGTCCGGCGTCACGCCGAACACGTCGAGTACCTGCTGCAGCATCTCGCGGTGCTGACCGGTGACACACACGATTGTCTCAAAATTCTTCCTGTTTTTCAGCTCCAGGACAAGTGGGCACATTTTTATGGCCTCCGGCCTTGTACCGAAAACGAGCATAACCTTCTTCATGGCTGCCTCTTCTTTTATTTCTTCTCTCTTATTTCTTATTTACTCAATGGCCCCAGCTGCCGAGGTACTTCATCTGATCCACTGTCAGAGCGTCTATCGACAGCCCGCAGGCAGCAAGCTTCATGCGCGCGACAGCCGTGTCGATCTCCTCGGGGACGGGTATGACATCGACGGCGATTTTGCTCCGGTTGTCGGCGAGATATTTGGCGGAGAGTATCTGGATAGCAAAGCTCATGTCCATGATCTCGACGGGATGCCCGTCGCCGGACGCCAGGTTGACGAGTCGGCCTTCGGCCAGGACGAAAAGCGTTCTGCCGTTTTTCAACGTATATCCCATAATATTCGGTTTCTGTTCTTCCCGTTTTGCGGCATGGGCTTCGAGATATTTGACATCCACCTCGACGTTGAAATGTCCGGCGTTACACAGGACAGCGCCATCCTTGATAATTTCAAAATGCTCACTAGTGATGACATCGCTGCAGCCGGTGGCTGTGATGAAAAGGTCACCGATTTTTGCGGCCTCCGACATGGGCATCACATCAAAGCCGTCCATCATCGATTCCAGCGCTTTGACCGGGTCGATTTCCGCAACAACAACGCGGGCACCAAAGCCTCTTGCCCGCATGGCGATACCCTTCCCGCACCAGCCGTAGCCGGCGATCACAACGTTCTTGCCGGCGACGATAAGATTCGTCGTCCTGTTGATGCCGTCCCAAACCGACTGTCCCGTCCCGTAGCGGTTGTCGAAGAGATATTTGCACCTTGCGTTGTTGACGGTGATCATCGGGAATTTCAGCGCGCCCTCCCGCATCATGGCGTTAAGACGCATGATGCCCGTCGTCGTCTCCTCGCAACCGCCGAGGATACCGGGGATCAGGTGCGTGAGCCTTGTGTGGACGAGATTGACGAGGTCGCCGCCGTCATCAATGATAATATTAGGGCCCGTTTCAAGCGCGGCTGTCAGATGGCGCTCGTATTCCTCCGCCGTCGCTGCGTGCCAGGCATGGACGTCGATAGCGCCGGCCTGACTGTTGCCGACAGCAAGCGCCGCGGCGACGTCGTCCTGCGTCGACAGGGGATTGCAGCCCGTGACGTGCATCTCCGCTCCCGCCGATTGCATCACACGGCATAAACACGCGGTTTTCGCCTCCATATGGACGGAGAGCGTAATTTTTAACCCCTTGAAGGGCTTTATCGCTGACAGCTCTTTTTCGATACTGCCCAGTAGCGGCATATTCCGGCGCGCCCAGGCGATTTTTTTCTCACCCGACGGCGCCAGTGCCTTATTCCGTATTTCACTCATCGTGTTCCGATCCTTTCACAGACTTTATTAACCTCATAAATCACTTTACCCCTGTCGATGGTTGTAAACTCCCTGTTCTCCATGAGGATTCTGCCGCCGACCATGACGGTCTCGACCTCCGTACCGTTGGCCGAATAGGCGAGCGCCGCGATAGGATCGTTCAGCGGCTGGATATTCGGCCGGTCCAGATCCAGTATGGCGAGGTCTGCCCTGTACCCCGGCTTGATTTCGCCGACCTTGTCGAGCCCCAGCGCCTTTGCGCCGTTTTTCGTCGCCATGTCAAAACCCTCCCTGGCTGTGACAGCCTGCGGGTCGCCTGTGATCCCCTTGTGGAGAATAGCGACAAGCTCCAGCTCCCGGAACATATTGAGCGCGTTGTTGCTGGATGCGCCGTCGGTCCCCAGCGCCACGTTGACGCCGGCTTTCATCAGCTTCGGAATCGGCGCGATCCCGTTGGCCAGCTTCAGGTTGCTGACAGGATTCGTCGCTACTGATACGCCGCGCGCTGCCAGCAGCGCGATATCGCTGTCCGTCAGGTACACGCCGTGGGCGGCGAGCGTCTTATCGGTCAGCAGGCCGTTCCGGTCAAAAAGCTCGGGCGGCGTACAGCCGTATTTGTCCCGGGCTGTCTCCATCTCGGCGAGGCTCTCCGACACATGCGTATGGATGCCCAGGCCGAGGCGGTTGGCTTCCCGGGCGACCTCCTTCTGGTAGCCGGGGTCGCAGGAATAGGGCGCGTGCGGCCCCAGCATGAACGTCATGTTTTCGGCATTCTTCCACTTTTCGAGCTCTTCAAACGCTTCGCGCAGACGCCTTTCGCCCCCGGCCTGATCGTCAGCCCCGCCGGTGAGCCCGCGTGACAAAACGGCGCGCATCCCCGCATCGGCCGCCGCTCGGGCTGATGCGTGGGCAATTGGATACATATCGTTGAACGCAGTCGTGCCGGTGGAGAGCATCTCCATAAAGCCGAGGAGCGTGCTCCAGTAGCAATCCTCCGCCGTGAGCTGATCTTCCAGAGGCAGTATTTTACCGAAAAG
>CAZJCH010000009.1:15254-19858 GCA_964544005.1 uncultured Papillibacter sp. | reverse complement strand
CAGCGCGCCCATCTCGCTCTCCGTCAGGGGGACGGCTTTAAATTTGCGCTCCCTGTCGAGGGCGTTTTTCTCCGCAGATACCGTAATGCCCTCCGCCGGTGAGACGGAAAATGCGGGTGTGCCCGATACGGGGATCGGCGAGGGGTTATAATTCGGCTTATCCGCCAGAAGAGCCTCCAGCTCGACGTCTGCGGACACATCGGCGTTCCCGCCCAGCGTCTCCTTCAGCGCCCACAAAAAGCCCGGCTTCCAAAGTCCCAATACAAGCACAATCGCCAATACGAGCGCGGTGACAGTTAAAATGATCGGATTTCTGGCGGAGCGCTTCTGATACTGCGGTCCGGCCGGCAACACAGGCGTGCCGCAGTTTTGGCATATTGCATAACCATGATTCAGCGGCGCACCGCAGTTTCTGCAGACATACATCGTTCTGGCCCCCCTATTCTGAATGTGGGTTCGTGTTCCTCGCATGCCTATCATATCAGAAAAGGCAGGCTGTCTATTTCACATAAAGTGGTGATTTTTATGCGTTCGTATCGCTTATATTATTGGCAGAGGGGTTCAGGAGCCTGTTCATCAGTTCCGCTCTGCTCCGAACGCCGCATTTGGCGTAAATATTCTTGATATGTGTCCTGACTGTATTCTCACTGACATGGAGCTCGTCGGCAATGGCCCTGTAAGTATGCCCTTTCATGAGAAGCGCCGTGATCTCGCTCTCCCGCCCGGTCAGACCGTCCGGTGCCGGATATTCCCGATAGGTTGTCTGCTGCTGCTTATCAGCTGCAGCATCGTTCGCGGCACGGAAAACATGATGACGCAGCAGGCGGTCCAGCTGCCTGTGCAGGATCGGGAGCAGGATCAGAGCGGCACAGACGATCCCAAGCGCGAGAAGCGCCGAATTCATATCGAGTCCGCTGCCCGATAAGACTGTATCGCCTGCTACGCCGCCGATCAGGACGCCGAGGACGTTGGACGACAGGCCGATTCCCAGAATTCCGGCCGGATTGTAACCGAAGTCTGTCATTTCAACAAGAATGCTCCACCAAAAAAGGTCAAATATACCGCACGCCCCGAGCATCAGCGTATCGATGATGAGATAGCTGAGTACCGACCGGTCCAGCAGGACAAAGGCGATATAGGAAAAACCGATCATAGCCATTGCCGCATACAGAAAATAAGACCGGCTGATTGCTCTTTTCATATTGCGCATCAAAAAAATCGCCGCGATATACGGCACGGCCCAGTACCAGACCGTCAGCCCCTGAAGATGCGAAAACGCGGGTGCTTGAACCGCATACATCAGCCCCGAATTTATCGTAATGACGGCAATGAAAAGACACAGCAGCAAGAGCGGTTTGAATAGCCTCTGCGCCGGTTTTGTTACCCGCTGCCGGGCGGGCATGACGGAATCCCCCTGAGACGGGAGCCTGAGCGCAAAAATGAACGCCGCTAACAGGGACAGCATCGACAGCAGCAGCCCAAAATGCGCGGAGATATAGACGGCAGCCGTATTGAAAACGATCATGAGCAGGTTGGAGAATATCAGGCAGTCCGCGATCAGCTTGACCCGACCTTTTCTGTCGATGCCGCCCGGAATGAAAAAACCCCAGGCCGCGACACAGGCTCCGGCCAAAAACGCGCAGAGGAAAAGCGCAAGCGTCCAGGCAAGCCCGGGTGTCAGGAAAAAGAGGGCGGACGACAAAAGGCAAACGATGACGGTGCCGAGGATCAGAATTTTGGCCGCATGCGCGGAGCGCACGAATACGCCGCAGAGCAGCAGCCCTGCAAAATGAGCAAACAGAATAAGGACGATATAACCCTGCAGGGATGTCCGATGATAAGCTGCCAGGGCATATAACACCTGGCCTTGAAAAGTGACTGACAAAAGCCAGGAAAAAAACAGCGCGAAAACGAGGATCGATACTCTTGTGTGAGTCAATGTGACATTTGTCTTTGCGTCTTCCAAGAATCAATCCTCCTTGAGAATATGTGTATACCGTACAGTTAGTATAGCACATATTAACATATATTCCTTATTGACAAAAAAATCAAGTTTTACTTAATAAGCAACGGTATGCGCACGATGTTGCTGATGCAATGCCGCGGAGGTTATGATATAATAATTAATAATCACTCAATATTTTCTCAATTATTCGTCGTTATCAACAACGCGGAGCGGGATATATTGATTACTTACAAACTTATTGGGGTTTATGGAATGGTCAAAGAGAACGATGCCGGCTTCTAACGCGCATTATCAGTTTGGTCAGGATGTTTTGAGCTGCCTGGACGGAATAACAAGGTCAGCGGCCCTTGCCTATAAGCCGGAGTACGACGCGGGCTTGCAGGGGCCGGATGTCTTTTACTTTTACAAGCCGCACCGCCACACAAAAATCCGTGATTACGGGATCGCACGGCAAAACGAGCCGGCAATCCGGATGTTTGCCCCGGTTTTAGAGCGGACGTATGAGAAAGCGGCACTCTCTTATCTGCTCGGGCTTATATGCCATTATGCGCTCGATAAGCTTTGTCATCCTTATATCATCACACACAGTACTGCCCGCTTCGATCACCAGCGGATGGAATCGGCTTTTGATAAGCACATTATGTTAACTAACGGTTTATCCAAAGCCAGATACCTATATTTGTCCGCCGGGGGGCTCGATTATGAGGCGATGGCCTCGCTCTGGGCCGGTATTGATGCAAAAACCATGAAAAAATGTGTCGGCACCGAGCGGCGCGCCGTGCGGATGCTGGACAGGAGAAAATTCCTGGAAGCTTGCGAAAGGATTGCGGGAAGGCCGGGCGCGCTGACGATGATGACGCTGCCCGAGGCGGTCTCCGAGACCCAAACCGAACATGTCCGGGAGCTGAGCGTCTTGTATGATAAAGCGTTGGACGCGTGCCCGGGACTGATCCGGACGGCGCTCGACGCGATGGGGTCAAACAGTGTGCATATACCGGGGTTTGAGCTGAATTACAAAGGAATCGCCGATTGAGACAGGAAAGGATATTCCCTATGCAGCATAAAAATAACCATTCTGCGGATAAACCGGGGCTGACGCTAAAAGAAGCCGAGGCGCTGGCGAAAAGCACCGGCGAGTCGGTTGTCCCGACATTTTGTGCCATGTGCGGGCCGAGTGCCGGATGCGGCATTTACGCGTTTGTCAAAGATGGGAAATTCACCCGCGCCGCCGGTATGGCGGAATGCCCGATTAATAACGGAGGTGTTTGCGTCAAGGGCCAGGCCGCGCCCCAATGGGTCTATTCAAGCGACCGGCTGACAAAGCCCCTGTTGAGAAGGGGCGCCAGAGGCGACGGCGATTTTCAGGAAATAGCCTGGGACGAGGCGGTCGGCCTTATCGCGGACAGGCTCCAAAAGCAGAAAATAGAGTACGGCCCGGAGTCTTTGGCCATCCTGTCTCCGGCGCGGCGCTCCTACAGCGAATTACTCCAGAGGTTTCTGATCGTCCACGGCAGCCCGAATTACGGGCACAGCGGCATCTGCGCCATGCAGCGCGCCTTCGCGTTCTGCTACACGCTAGGCGGCATGCCGCAGTGCGATTACAAAAACAGCAATATGATTATCCTTTGGGGCCGTCAGCCGATCTACTCCGGGCCGGCGATGAGTACGGCAAAGGACCTGCTGGACGCCAAGGCGCGGGGCGCTAAAATCATCGCCGTTAAGCCGTCCGTCGAGCCCGATGTGGGCTTAGCGGACATCTGGGTCCCGCTAAGGCCCGGCACGGACGCGGCTCTGGCCTTGTCCATGCTGCACGTTATCATAAACGAAGGCCTTACTGACCGCGCTTTTGTGGACGCCTGGTGCGACGGCTTCGGCGAACTGAAGGCGCACGTACAGCAATATACGCCCGAATGGGGCGAAAAAATCACGGGCGCACCGGCAGCGCAGATTCGGGAGGTGGCGCGGCTGTATGCAACGACAAAAGCGGCGCTCATCGATCTGGGCAACGGCGTCGAGCATGCAACCTCGTCCAGCGACGCCATCCGCGCCGTCTCGAGCCTTATGGCGATTACAGGACATCTCGACCGCCCCGGCTGCAACGTGTTCGGGCCGCCCGGCGGCGGGATGATGTTTACGAAATCCATCAGTCTGCCGGAGCGTTATACGCAGGAGATGGTTAACAAGCTGGTAGGGCCGGAATTCCCCCTGCCGTTTCAGCCGTTTCTCGAAGGCACGTCGTCGGCGTACTACAGGATACTCGACAGCGTATTGACTGAAAAACCGTATCCGGTAAAAACGATTATCGCCCCCGGCACGCAGCCCTCCGTCAGTACACGCGGCTCAAAACGTGTGCTCGAAGCGCTGAAGAGGGTGGACTTCTATGTCGTTGCCGACGTCACGCGGACGGCCGACATGGCTTACGCCGATATCGTTCTGCCGACGACGACGCCTTATGAAACGGACCATCCGTTCGAGGCGCGGGGCAGCTTTATCATGGCGCGGCGCCGTGTGATCGAGCCGTTGGGGGCGTACAAATCCATCTATGAATTTTTCCTTGAGCTGGGGGTCAAAATGGGGAACGGCACTGACTTCTGGAACGGCGATATTGTCGCCTGCCAGAACGAGCAGCTTTCGCCCT
>CAZJCH010000009.1:0-15244 GCA_964544005.1 uncultured Papillibacter sp. | reverse complement strand
GCTGGAGGAATTGCGGGGGTTTCCCACCGGCAGGATCTACAGCCCGGCCGGAACGCCCCGTACATACGAGAATTACGAAAGGCTCTTCGGGAGCAGGAGCACGCGTCTGGACCATGCGCCTTACCTGCCCCAGCGCAAGGCGGCATTATACAACACGACATTTGAAAAAGAGGGCTTCAGCCCCCTGCCCGAGTGGCGGGAGCCGCCTGAAAGCCTGACAGGCACCCCGGAGCTTAAGGGCAGCTATCCGCTGATCTTGTCCGATTACCATACCTCAAAGTCATTTACCGCGTCCTGGCAGCGGAACGTTCCGGCCCTCAGGGAAAAAGAGCCCTGGCCGGCGCTGCACATCCACCCATCCGCGGCAAAAGCAAGGAATATCGAAGACGGGGACTGGGTTGTCGTCCGATCGCCACACGGCTGGATGAAGGTCAAAGCAGAGCTTTATCCGGGCATCCGGCCGGACACCGTCATGCTGCTGCACGGCTGGTGGCAGGGCTGCACGGCACTGGGGTTCGAGGATATTCCCCTCCTCGACGGCGGAGCGAATGTCAATAACATGTACAGCGTCGACCCGGATAAGGCGTTTGATCCGCTCATCACCGCCATGAGCAGCCAGACGCTTGTGGAGGTATGCCGTTATGAATGAGCTGCAACGGGGTTTTGTCTTTCATGCGGAAAAATGCATCCAGTGCCTCGGCTGCGAGGGCGCCTGCGAAATTTGGCGCTCTGTCGAGCCGGGCGTGAAGTGGCGGCGCGTCCTGAAGGTCTGGCAGGGCGACTATCCCGACGTCACATGCTCCGCCGTAGCCCTCGCCTGCCGTCACTGCGCCGAGCCCGCCTGCGTGGATGCCTGCCCGTCACAGGCCATCCGGCAGACGGAGGACGGGGTCGTCCTCGTCGATAGAGCGGTATGTACCGGCTGCCGGGCCTGTTTTGAGGCATGCCCCTTTGATGTCCCGCAGTTCGGTGCCGACGGGCTGATGCAAAAGTGCGATATGTGCGCCGAAACCGATTGGCAGGGCTCAACCGCCCCGCCCTGTGTTATGACCTGCCCGACCGGCGCGCTGGAGCTCAGGAAGCTGCCTGTCGCTGAAGAGAAAGGAGAGCTCATATGAAAAAAGCCCTCATACTGTATTGGACGCATTCCGGCAATACGGAAAAGGCCGCGCGTGCCATAGAGGCAGGCCTTAAAAGCGCCGGGCTCCAAGTGCGGCTGTCAAAAATTGAGGATGCCGGAGAGGTTGACTATTTTGATTACGACCTGGTCTGCGTTGGCGGGCCGTCCTATAACTGGCATGTGCCAAAGCCTTTGGATGAGTATCTGAAAGCAAAATTTGCCCAGCATAAAAAATCGGAAAGGGTACGGCCGGGCAGCCCGAGGCAGCCGGGCAAATACGCGCTTGTCTTTTGTACGTATTCAGGACCGCACACAGGTATTGACGAAGCGATCCCCGCGGGGAAATATATGGCCCAGTTCTTCGACCATATCGGTTTTTCTGTTTTGGACGAGTGGTATATCCTGAGCGAATTTCACGGTCATTTGGAGCTCAGCACGCTGGGGCGCATGGGAGATATCCGGGGGCTCCCTTCCGAAGGGGATTTGCTCGAGATACAGCAAAAGGCTCACGCATTGGCCGCAAGCCTTCATGATTAAACCCGGAATTTTTACCTGGGATAAAACGGGCATTTACTTCTGATGCACATGTCGTTAGTGACATACTGACTGCAGATATATTTTGCCCCCGGCGTATCCGTATAGCAGCCGAAGTGCTTTTTTGCTGTTTCAAGGGCGAGTATAGCGTCCCTTTTACAGCAGCGAGGCCCGCCGTATCGGCTGATTTCAGTGAGCGCCAGCGCCGTCATGCGGTTGGCTTCGCCCCTGTCCTCTTTGGAATAGGGCGTCACCTTGTGGATAACGGAATACGCCGTTCCGACGCCGATGGCGGCGCCGCAGGCGCCGTGGGTCCCGCAGATGCCGCCGAAGACGGCTTTTCCTCTTTGGATGGCTTCTTTAATCGCCGAAGCCTCTTTGTCGTTTTTGGCACTGCCGCAGGCTGAGACAAGAACGGCCGGGACGATGCTGTGGTATTCCGGGCCGTGCATGTGAAGAGACGGTATCTCAAAAATTCACAGCGCCAGCTCCACCGGATCGGTCAGGTCGCTGTCGAGGCAGATCTGCTCCACAAGCCCGAGGATGTCCTTGGCGTGGCAGGCGTTGCACACGTAATGGCCCTCCGTGCAGAAGACCATCGTCCGCTCCGTCCGGCCGCAGTACCAGCACGCGGCGTTAAACGACAGGTCGGGCGAATAAACGAGCTCGGCGCCGCAGACAAGACAGCCTGATAATTGCTCGCCCGGTAGACAGCAGCAGGATTCGTTACTCATAGTCAGCACACTCCGGCGGGTTATTTACTGCCAGTATAACCTGTCAATTAAACTCTGACAAGCACCTGCCGGATCGCCGGCTTCATGGACATCGTACCGCCGCCCTGGCTGACGATCTCCAGAATCCTCGGTGGGTCGGTGACGGCGCTGCCGGCTAAAAGATGCACGTTATACCGGCAGAACACCTCCGGGCACAAGGGCGTCGACGGGCCGACCATGCAGACCTGGCGGGCGTTTTGACAGTGGGACAGCACCCCGTCGATCGTATGGTTTAAAAGGCTCGTGGCGGTAATCACGACGACGTCGCATTTTGGCAGATGCTGCGGGATCGTTTCACTGGGGTACAGCGTACCGTCCCCGGACACATCCCGCTCAAATACGTAAATGCTGTCGGTTTTCTTTTTGACTTCAAATAATATCGGCCTGAACGCGCCCACCATGCCGAAGGTGCTGTCCGGGCGGACATCGAGGGCTGTGATCACGTTGCCCGTATCCCATTCGGCTTTGGCTGTATTGAGCACGGCGTTGATGGCCGCGAGGCCGACGGCCGCTTTCACGCGGTTTTTGCTTGTTGCCCAGGGTATGAGCTCCTGCCCTGCCATGCCGATGAGGCGCCCCGCTTCACCGAGCGTGCCGCAATATTCGCCCAGCTCCTCCCGGAAGGTATACGCCAGCCCGCAGGCCTCGTCCTCGAGCTGCACGCAGGTATACCCCAGGCCGGCGCGCACGTCCTTTAATGTCCTTTGACCGATACGCGCCATTGCCTCATTGATCAGGTTATCGATTATCACGGAAATCCCTCCTGTTTTTATGTTAACGGCTGCACTAATATATCCGGGGTTAACGGCATAAAACCGTTAACCCCGGATATTATTGCATATTCAGTGGCCGCATTCGTCGTGGTGCTCGTGCTGATGGCAGACGGAGCCGGTGGATTTCAGGCTGCCCTTCAGCCAGGCGTTGACGGCCGCCTCCGCCTGGCCGGAAGCGCCGACGATGACCTCGATCCCCTTCTCGTTGAAGATGTCGATGGCGCCGCCGCCCATGCCGCCGGAAATGATGACCTTGACGCCCCTGTCGTTCAGGAAGTTCGGCAGGAACCCCGGACGGTGACCGGGATTGGGAACAAATTCGTTTTTGACGATTTTTCCGTTTTCCGTGTCGTAAATGTTGAATCCCTCGCAATGGCCGAAATGCTCCGTGACCATTTTCCCTTCGCTTGCTACCGCTATTTTCATCTTAAATTCCTCCATTTATGTTATTCATTATAGTAACTCGGCGGCCTGGTCCAACCAGTCGCCTTCAAACAGCTCGATCGCGCCCTTGTCGCAGGCCTCGGCGAGCTTGGGATCGATGGGCAGCCTGGCGAGCACCTTCAGGCCGTGCTTTTCGGCTGTCTCGTCAATGTGGCTGTCGCCGAAAATCCTGTATTCCTTCCCGTTATCGGGGCATTTGAAATATGACATGTTTTCAACGATACCGAGGATGGGTATTTTCATCATTTTTGCCATTTTGACGGCCTTCGCCACGATCATGGACACCAGCTCCTGGGGGGATGTGACGACAATGATCCCGTCAACGGGTATGGATTGAAATACGGTGAGCGGCACGTCGCCCGTACCGGGCGGCATGTCGATGAACATATAATCGATGTCCGTCCAGATCACATTGCTCCAGAACTGCTTGACAGTATTGGCCAGTATGGGTCCTCTCCAGACGACGGGGTCCGTATCGTCGGCCAATAACAGGTTGACCGACATTATATCGATCCCCATCCGGCTTTTAACCGGGTAGATGCCGAGGTCGCTGCCGGAGGCTTTGTCTTTGAGTCCGAAAGCCTTCGGGATGGACGGCCCGGTAATATCGGCGTCGAGGATCGCCGTGCGGTGCCCCATCCGGTTCATCGTGACGGCGAGCATCGAGGTCACGATGGATTTTCCGACGCCGCCCTTGCCGCTGACGATCCCTATGACCTTTTTGACGCTGCTCAGCTCGTGCAGCGCAGCGGAAAAATCCGTCGGCGCCTGTCTGTCTTTACATTCTTCCGAGCAGCTGTTGCAGTTCTGATCGCATTTTTCACTCATGTTGATGTCTCCCTTTGATATTGATCAAGTATTTTCATCGTCTCGTCGAAGACGGTTCTGACGGCGCGTCCGGACGGGCAGTCTAGATCGGCGATCGTCAGCCCGCTGTTGACGGCTTTGACCGCGGCCGGATCGAAGGGGATCCTGCCGACAAACGGGATGCCCATGTTCCGGCAGACCGCTTCGATTTCCTCTGCTTTTTCCATATTTGTATCGGCCTTGTTGATACAGACGGCCGTCCTGGTATGGAGGATTTTCCCCGTTCGGAGAACGCGCTCCAGGTCGCTGAGACCGGATACGGATGGTTCGGCGACGATCAGGGCCAGATGGACTCCGCTCATGGAGGCGATGACGGGGCAGCCGATCCCCGGAGAGCCGTCTATAATCGCAAGGGCCGCATGGGGGGCGGCTGTTTTCAGCTGCTTTTTCACTTCCGTGACAAGCTTACCGGATGTCCCGCTCCCCATCCTGAGCTGAGCCGTTGAAAAAGCTGTGCACCTGTCGGTATAAAGCATCAGGTCACCCGCGACGGCCGGTACGAGAGAGACGGCGCCCTCCGGACAAAGGGCCTCACAAACACCGCAGCCTTCGCAGGAAAAGGCGTCGACCTCGTAGGGCGTCCCCGCCGAAATGGCGTCAAACCGGCAATTCTGCAGGCAAAGGCCGCATTGGACGCATGTATCGGGATTGATTACTGCTTTTGGCAGCCCGTAATAATCCGTCCGTTTTGGCTCGGCTGACCGGGCCATGATGAGGTGCAGGTTAGGCGCGTCCACGTCGCAGTCGGCATAGGCCGGAGCGCCGGACAGTCGGATAAACGCCCCGGCGACCGTAGTTTTTCCCGTGCCGCCTTTACCGCTCAATATGAGAAGCTGCTTCACTTCCTGCCTCCTTCATGACGGTATTAAGCAGATCAGAAAACAGTGCATGGTATCTCTCATCCGCTCTGACAGCAATTTCGGCGTCCGAGCATCGTTTGCCAAGCGTGCTGTCGAAGGGTATCCTTCCCAAAATTTTAATGCCTTTTTCAAGGCAAAACCTCTCAGACGGGTTCTCCCCGTCCAGGCACTTGTTCAGCACAACCCCAAAGGGCTTTTTAAAAAGCGTCACAAGCTCATAGACCATCTCGAGGTTCTGGGCACCGAACGCCGTCGGCTCGGCCACCAGCACGCAGTAATCGGCGTCCCTGATGCTCTCCATGACGATGCAGGCGCTTCCGGGCGGACAGTCGATAAAAACCGTTTCCTCATCGGGTTTTGTACCTAAAAGCTTACGGATAATCGGGACGCCGGAGACTTCGCCCACGTTCAGCGTGCCGGATCTGACAAAGACCGCCCCGGAGTATCCGTCCTCAATGGTGCCGATGACTTTTTCCCTTTCAGACAATGCTTTTTCAGGGCATATCAGCACGCAGCCGCCGCAGGAATGGCAGACTTCCTCAAATACCAGCGGCTTACCCCGGATAAAAGCCAGGGCGTTGAATTTACAAAAATCGACACATTTCCGGCAGCTGCTGCAGCGCTCCTTATCGACCTCCGGAATTTTGACGGCGATGGATTCCGTTTTGGCAACAAGGGGTTTGAAAAACAGATATCCGTTCGGCTCTTCCACGTCGCAGTCGATATAAGCCGCCCGGCCAGCCGCAGCTGTCAGGCAGGCAGCAGCCGCCAGGTTGACCGACAGGAGCGTCTTTCCAGTACCGCCCTTGCCGCTCAGCACGGCGATTTTCACGTCAGGAGCCTCCGTGCCCGTGAAAGCCCGCGTGGGATTCCGTCAGTAAGGGCAGCTTCCCTTCGAGGAAGGCCTGGATATTGCCCTTCGCCGAACCTTCTTTAGTCTTATACATCTTAATATCAGCCGTTCTGAGCACGTCGGCGGCATTGTCGCCGCAGCGCGGCGTCAATAAAACATCCGCCCCCTGATCCACAATGCTTTGGGCTGCCTTGATTCCGGCGCCGCCCTGACTGGATGCCGCACTGTTTTCAATAAAGACAGTCTTATCCGTATCGGTGTCGCGGAACATAAAATAAGGTGCGCGGCCAAAGGATATACAGACGCTCGTATTCAGGTTGTTTTCATCAACAGGTATGGCAATTTTCATTTAAGACCTCCGTATTTTTTGACTTATAGGTTTTAATAGCGTCTCTTAAGGCGCTGACGCCCAGGTTGGAGCAATGTACCTTATGTTCCGGCAGCCCGTCCAGCGCGGTGAGGATATCCTCCTCTGTAATCTTCATCGCTTCGTCCAAGGTCTTGCCCTTCGCCATGACGGACGTCATGCTCGATGTGGCGATCGACGCGCTGCAGCCGTAGACAAGGTAACTGATGTCGACGATCACTTCATCCCTGACCTTTAGAAAGAATATCAGAAAATCGCCGCAGGAGGGGTCGCCGTAGCTTCCCTCGGCGTCGGCGTCCGGCATGCTCCGGGCATTCTGCGGGCACATAAAGTGCTCCATGACTTTATCGGAATATATGGACAACCACCTCTTTATCGCCGGGTTATTGGCATATGCTATTAACTATTCGTATTATACGCCATTACCGGCATATGTCAATAACTAAATTTTATTGATATATGCCAGTGAAAACAAGGCCTGACCGGCTTCAAGCCGGTGATATTATGAACAAAGCTGCGATAATATATGAGCCCGGAAGGCTGACTTCCGGGCTTTTGTTATGCCGAGACATTCGGCTGATAGTGACGGAGCGTGTCCGCGAATGCCGCCAGCTGCTGGGGCGTATAAGGCTTTTCGGACACCAGCGCTTCATCGTCCGGGCGATATCTCTCAGGCTTTCTAAAACGGTTGAGCGTCCAGCGCGGAACGGCGGGCAATTCCTGCGCCATACGAACGAGGTCGCTTTCATGAAGCTGCGGGATTACAGTGGTTCGGACCTCGAAGCCGGCGCCGTGCTCCAGCAGGAGCTGAATGGTCTGAAGGACAACGGCCGCGTCGGCCGCCATGCCGCAAAACTCCCGGTACCTGTCGGCCGGCGCCTTGTAATCGACGGCGTAGTAATCGCAGAGACCCTCCCTCAGAATATCCTCGATGACCTTGGGTGACGAACCGTTTGTGTCGAGCTTGATCTTATAGCCAAGCTGCCGGAGCGCTTTGATGAAGGGTATGAGGTCCGGCTGCAGCGCCGGCTCGCCGCCCGTCAGGACGACGCCGTCCAACTGACCGGCGCGTTTTTTCAAAAACGCCATAATATCGTTTAAATCAAGCGCCGTATGGGTGCCGTCGATGAGCTGCCTGTTGTGGCAGTAGAAGCAGTCGAAGCTGCAGCCCGGTGTGAAAAGGACGCAGGAGACGAGCCCCGGGAAATCGGCCAGCGCGCTTTTTACGATCCCGGCGATTGTCATACGGGAATGGGGTCCTTGATCAGGTACTTCTTCCGGAGCTGATACTCTTCACGCTTGCCGGTATTGAAGTTCTGGACGGGCCTGAGGTAACCGACAACGCGGCTCCAGACCTCCGCCGGCTCGCCGCAATCCGGGCAATTGAAGTGCTCGCCGGAGATATAGCCGTGGTTGTTGCAGATGGAAAACGTCGGTGTCAGGGAGATGTACGGCAGCTTATATTGGGTGAAGACCTTTCGAATCAGGTTCTTTGCCGATTCCCTGTTTTTAATCTCCTCGCCGAGATACAGGTGCAGGACAGTTCCGCCCGTATAGAGAGACTGCAGCTCGTCCTGCAGGTCCAGCGTCTCGAAGATGTCGTCCGTAAAGCCGACGGGCAGCTGTGTTGAATTCGTATAATACGGCACGTGCTCTCCCGCTGTGATGATATCGGGAAAACGCTCCTTGTCGCTCTTGGCCAGCCTGTAGCTGGTCCCCTCGGCAGGCGTCGCCTCTAGGTTGTAATAATGGCCCGTCTCGTCCTGAATATCCTTGATGACATCGCGCATGTAATTGAGCGTCTTAATGCCGAAGGCCTGGCCTTGTGCCGTTGTGAGATCCATGTCGGGTCCCAGCAGGTTTTGACACGCCTCGTTCATACCGATGAGACCGATCGTGTTGAAATGGTTATACCAATAAAAGCCCGTCCTCTCTTTGACGTCCTTCAGATAGTGCGCGGAATAGGGGTAGAGGCCTTTTGCAGTCTGCTCTTCAATGATTTTGCGCTTGATCTCAAGGCTCTTCGACGCGATGTTCATCTGCTGCCACAGCCGCATGAGGAATTCCGACTCTGTTTTGGATTGATAGGCGAGCCTGGGCAGGTTAATCGTCACGACGCCGACGGAGCCCGTCAGGGGATTGGAGCCGAACAGCCCGCCGCCGCGCTTTCTGAGCTCCGCCGTATTGAGCCGCAGGCGGCAGCACATGGAGAGGGCGTCCTCCGGCGACAGGTCGGAGTTTACATAATTTGAGAAGTACGGGATGCCGTACTTGCAGGTAATCTCCATAAACTTCTCGACGACGGGGCTGTCCCAGTCAAAGCTCTTCGTCACGTTGATCGTCGGGATGGGGAAGGTAAAGACTCTGCCCTTCGCGTCGCCCTCCGTCATAACATCGCAGAAGGCCATGTTGAGCATGTCCATCTCTTCCTGGAAATCGCCGTACGTCTCGGGCATCAGTTTGCCGCCGATGATGACGCACTGATCCTTCAGGGTGCCCGGCGGCACGATATCGAAGGTCAGGTTTGAAAACGGGCATTGGAAGCCCACGCGCGTGGGTACGTTGAGATTGAATATAAACTCCTGCAGCGCCTGTTTGATCGTTTTATAGTCCATGTGATCATATCGGACAAACGGCGCGCAATAGGTGTCAAAGGAGGACCAGGCCTGCGCTCCGGCGCTCTCGCCCTGGGTCGTGAAGGTGGAATTGACGATCTGGCCCAGGAAGGCACGCAGGTGCTTCGGCGGTTTGGATTCCACCTTGCCCGGGACGCCGCCGAATCCGGACATGATGATCTGGCGCAGGTCCCACCCGGCGCAGTAGGGGCCGAAAAAGCCCAGATCATGGATATGGATATCACCGGCTGTATGGGCGTTTCTGACCTCGTCGGGGTAGACCTCGTGCAGCCAGTAACTCTTCGTAAACGCTTCGCGTATGTAATTGTTGAGCCCGTTGATCGATTTTTGTGTGTTGGCGTTTTCGTTGATCTGCCAGTCCCTGTCGTTCAAATATTCCGAGAACATATTGATCGTCGCGCCGATGAGCGCGTTCGCTTCGCGGGCGGAGCGCCTTTTCTCCCGGTAGAGGATATAGGCCTTGGCCGTTCTGGCATGACCGTTCTCTATGAGGACCTTTTCAACGATATCCTGTATACCCTCGACCTCGGCAATACCCTCAGGGTACAAACGATCCGCAATGGATACCACCTCGTCGGCAAGCTTTTCCGACAGTGTGAAGTCGTTGCCGCCGACAGCGCTTGCCGCCTTGAATATCGCCAGAACGATTTTTTCCTTCTTGAAAGGTACGTAAGTACGATCCCTCTTTATTATTTGGCTAATCATAAAATCAGGCCTCTCTCTTTAGCATTGCTGGGCTTATCGCAACATATATGCAGATGCTCTTTAGTAAGTACTATATATTGTATCTGCATTATTATGGGATGTCAATACATAATGGCAAAACAATCTCACATGCTCAGTATCTCGCCTCAAACCTCATGCTTTTCGGCGGTCTGTTCATGACGGCCGTATTCTCGTCGACATCAAAGAAAACAGCGGCGCCCATACTGATCTTTGAGTTTTTTCCGATCGTCCTTTTCTCTTTGATCACACAGTTTGAACCAAGCAAAACGCCCTCGTTTATCAGCACGTTTCCGGCAACGATACTATCGATCAGGCAGGTCGAATAATCCCTGATGACGGTATCGTGGCCGACGACCGTCCGCATATTCAGGTATATATGAGCGCCAAGGACGACATTGACGGAGACGATACAGCCGTAGCTGATAATCGTCCCTTCGCCGATGGTCACATTTTTTGATATTTTAGCCGTTGGATGGACGAGTGTCGCGTATTTCAGATTGTACTGTGCCAGGGAATCATGGAGCTCTTTTTTTGCCGAGGGGCTGCTGACGGCAATCACCCAATAAACCGAACTGTCGAAGCTGCCTATTGCTTCGTGTGTGCCAAGTATTTTGTAACCGCTGACGACGGGATTCAATTCACCCTGACCGCCCCGGAAATCATCAATATAGCCCAGTATATTCCACGTGGGTTCAATGTCGTTTAAATCCTCAATGAGCTGAACGACTTCAAGCGCCATACCGCCCGAGCCGTATAAAACGATGTCTTTCATCCTCAAGCCGCCTTCATCAATCCGATTTGTGATGCTCTCAATTCGCGTTCCGGACAAAATAGACGATGTTGTCCATTGCCCAGTCCCTATTATAGACATGGCCTTTCATAGAAGCGCCGTCAAGGAGCGACGCACAGTACACCGAGCGCGCGCCGCTTTGCAGATCGCGCATGGTCTCAGTAAATTTCCACTTGTTTTTTGTCAGAAATTCCCCATCCTTACTATACTTATCATATTTATCAAAACAGGTGGTGTTTTTTTTGCAGAGCGTACATTTGCCGTGCCACGGGCATTGATGGCATGCAACTGTTATGGGCAGCCGGATGCCAACGCCTGTCACGAAGCCCGCCTTGAATTTTGTATGATTGCACACCCGGTACGAGAGGTCGATGTCTTCGAAATAGTTTTCTTCGCAAAAATATCCGATTTCCTTAATGAGGCCCGGCTTTAAGCCAAGACAGAAGCCGGGTATGTAGCTTTTCTCGACATCGTTTATGTTGCCGGCAAGTTCGAGATAAGAGCACGGACCATTATATCTTGGTATGACCTGGGGCAGATACCCGTCTTCCGCCCTGACGCCGAGCAGGCCAACCTCCGGGAAGGCTTCAAATACATCCAAAAACCTGCCAAGCCAGTCTTTTGTTTCGATCAGAACACCGTTGTCAACGGTAAAAAAATACTGTTCGGGAAGCCTTCTGACAAGCTGCAGATTCAAGGCGTAGGTTTTTCCTTGATTGATTTCAAAATGCTGTTTCGTTTTGATCCGGCTGTCGCTCAGGCTCATGATATAGTCCCAGGTGTCATCCTTTGAGCCATTGTCAATAATGTGCATTTCAAAATCATCCGGACTCTCCAAAAGCGCCGGCAGATTTTTGACTGTTAAACCCAAACGGTTGAAGGTAATATAGCTGATGAACGGCGGAATCATATTCTGTCCTTTCCTGAATGTTACTCAGACGGCGAGAGCTTGCGCCGCAATATTTCATACAGCTCCCCGAGATTAAGAAACTCGGTGGCTTCATCCATTGTGAACTCTATTCCGTATGCCCCTTCAATCGCCTCAATGATCTCCCAGTGGCTCAGAGAGGTCCACTCGGGAACGGTTTCCGTTGTTGAATCATAATGGAGAGCATCCTCCGGGATCCCCAACACCGCCGCGACCAAATTCACAAATTCTACGTCCATATCGTGGGCTCCCCTTTCACTATGGTTTCGATTTGCTCGACGCCGTCAAGCCGGGCCGGGTCTTCCAGGCGATATAATGCTTGATTCCCGTCTGCGGAAACGGCTGAAAAACCGGCTTTAGGATAGAAATCCGAGGCGGCTTTATTTTTTTCTGTCTTTATATAAAGAGCATCGATTGTTTTTATACCTCTTGCCCGTAAATGCTCGACAACCTTATTTAAAAAAGCAAACTCGATTTTCCTGCCCAGGATCCGGCAGCTCAGCAGAAAAGAGTCGATAAAGGCGTTTTCGTCTTCCAGGCGCGTAATACACACGCCTGTGATGCCGTTATCACCGTAGATATCTGTCACCTGAAGCGATAGGACGATGTACTCCTGTAAATGGTGCAAACGCCGGATATCGTCCTGCGTATACTTCCTTGCCGTCAGATTGAACTGATTCGTTTTCTGCGTGAGCTGGGCGATCCTCGGGATGTTGAAATCATTGGAATATTCAAGGATCGCCTTTGTGTGGAGACTGGTGAGGTATTCCTCGACGCTGCCGAATTTTTTCTGTTTTTCGGCTCTTGCTTTGTTTGCCGCGTACATGGCGTTTCGGCTTAGGTCTTCTTTCGTCAGCTTCAGCTGTTCAAATTCGATCAGGCTTCTGATCGTATCGGCATACCTGCTCGTATCGGCGGGGACATCAATGACCATGACCTCCGGCAGCAATGATTTCACAAGCTCTCTTTCATATTTGCTGTCGTCAAAAAAAACCATGCTGTCCAGGCCGATATTGAGCTCCTCGGCGATTTCCGCCATATTCTTGGCTTTATCCTGCCAATTGATTTTCATAACGGAGAAGTATTCCTTTTTCAAAATCATATGCGGATGCTTCTCCATGATATTCATGGCGTCTTCGACATTATTCTTACTGTTGACCGCCAGAATGACACCCTTATGATACAGGCTCTGAATCTCCTTTTGAAAATCATAGAAGCACCTGCCGGCGTCCGCGATATCAAGCTTGATGCCGGGCAGGCCGTCCTCGCCGGCAATGCCGCCCCAGAGCGTATCATCAAGATCCAGCACCAGGCATTTTTTTGTCCTGTATTTGAGCGGCAGAATATATTTCATATATTCCTTTGCCAGCGCGGCGGTGTACTTTAACGACAGTGTCGACTTCGTCATATATAGTATCTTTGGATCCTCCAGGCTTGCTTCACCGTAATAGGCCGAAAAAGCGCGGTAATCAAAAATATAAGCATACTCCTTATCGGCGGCCCACTCAGTAAGTCGGGTGTTTAAGAGAGAGACCATATCCCTCAGGCCGGGGTAGTATTTGTCGTCCAAAATTCCAAGCGGCGAAAAATACGGAATTTTGAAATTATTCAGGACAATTTTCGTTCCTGAATTTTTATGGATTTCTTCAATGAGAGATACAAGCGTCTCATATACGGATTGGATATATGAAAGCTTCTGCTCGCGGCCGTCCATGATTGTCCCGATCTCAAACCACCCGGGAAACAGATACCTCCCCTCAAAAAAAAGTACCGTCAGCTCGGGCTTTGACTCATAGAACGCGCTTGCGGGCTCATATATCTCCTGAGTGTATTGTATGTACGGACAGTTATAAACCTCCGCTGATAAGCCATATACGCCGCAGGTATGGTTCAAGGCCTTCGAAATATAGTCGGTCGTGCAATTTCCCAATACGGCGATGCGTACTGTATCCTCCATCTAAAACGCTTCTCCTCCGTTGACGGGGATGTTGATGCCGTTTAAGAAGCGCGCGCCGTCTGAGATCAAAAACATCAGCACTTCGGCTACATCCGCTGTCGTTGTCATTCTCTTCATGGGATGCTTTTGCTTATAAACCTCGAAATATCTTGTCGGAAGATAATTTGTGAGCCGGGTGGACATCAATCCCGGTGAAATCATGTTGACTGTGATCCCGTATTTGCATAATTCCGCCGCCGTGGCTTTCGACAAACCGGTCAGCGCATATTTCGCCGTGATATAAAATGACAGTTTTTCAGGGGGGACATTGATGATATACGACGACAGAACATTGATAATCCTGCCGTTGCAGTTTCCATTGCAAATGACGTCGGCACCGGCATTCCGCTTCATGACGCGCGCCGCTTCTCTTGTAAAGATACAGGCGCCTTTGACGTTCACATCAAGGATTTCCTGAAACATGCCCCAGTCGGTATCAAGGAAATCGCACGGCAGGAAGCTTGAACAGGCGTTATTGACAAGGACGTCAAGTCTCCCCTGCTCAGCCGCTATTTTCGATACACAGGCGGCGATTTCCTCTTCGTTTTTTTGGTTGCATAATACCGGTGTGACATTGCCGTGCGGCATCAATTCGGCCGAGGCGTCCGAATAGGTAAAATAGACGGCGTTTTCATCAGACGCTGAAAGTTTTTCTACGAATTCGGCGCCCAGGCCTTTGCTGCCGCCCGTAATCAAAACAACTCTGTTTCTCAAAATAAAAGCCCCCATAGAATTCCGATTATTTCACCGTGACCTTGACAAAGCCTTTTGCAATCAGATGATTGAGCTGATTCTTTATTTTTATTTTCAGTGTTATGACCCCGAGTCCCAATGCGTTGGCTTCGCTCTTGCCGGACACCTCGCCTGTGATCTCAACCGTATCGTTTATTCTTACGGGAGCAATAAATTCGATGCTCTGCGACATCCAGACCGCCCCTTCGCCCGGCAGATACATGCCGATCAGGGTGGACAGGAATGACAAGACCAGCATCCCATGGGCAATTCTGGACTGCAGTCCATGGCTCAGGCAGTAGCTTTCATCCATATGCACCGGGTTGTAATCGCCGGTAAAAACCGCAAACGCCCGGACCATCGGGTCCGTGATCGTCTTCTTCAGTGAGCGGCTGTCCCCGATGTTGATTTCCTCGTATTTCATCGGCATGCTCATACCTTCTTTTTTTTCGCCGGCGCTCTCCCGAGCAAGGCTAATACATTTTATTAACAGCATCATGAAGTGTGCCTGTAACAACTGCCCGCTCTGACAATATATTGGTAATGAGTATCTATGAGGGGGGACATTTTTTGTCAGAGCCTCTAAAAAAGACGATAAAGATCACCCAGCCGCTCCTGCCTGAGCTGGAGGACATTTATGCAAAGATAAGGGATATCTGGGACAGCAAGCAGCTGACGAACAACGGCCAGATGGCTGTTTCCCTCGAACACAGCCTGGCCGATTTTTTAGACGCGCCATATCTCTCCGTCTTTTCAAACGGGACCCTGGCGCTTCAGCTCGCGTGCAGGCTTTTAAACCTTTCCGGCGAGGTCATAACGACGCCGTTTACCTTTCCGGCCACGGT
>CAZJCH010000008.1:2464-19981 GCA_964544005.1 uncultured Papillibacter sp. | reverse complement strand
ACAGGATATAGAAAACATCAATAAAGGGATTCCGGACATGGGGGTAATGATAGGACATATAGTAATAGAACATATCGGTAAAGGCGAAAAGCAGCACCCCGAGTGCCGTCACTTTGATAAAGGGCGGAATTTTTGACGAACGAACCGATATCCCCCAGCATAACAGTATGACGATGATGAGCACATCGCAGGACAGACAGAAGATGCTGGTATTGTCACTCCGGAGTATCGCAGTTATCATACTGAAGTCTTTATTGAAATAGGCGATAACGATGCAATGCAGCGTCATGATACCGACAATCACAATGTCAATCAACAGTTGGGTCGTATGCCACTTCCTGAAATGCCCGATAACAAATGCGGCCAGAGCAGCCAGCAGAAACAGATTGGTCGCGGCGTAGTAAAACCATACAAAGGAGTAAGCGCCCGGGTCATTACCTGAAAAGACATTCACAGCCATGACGACATCGCCGATAAACCATGAAAAACATGCGAATGCGAGGAATAACAGCGGTATGAAGATGGTCGCTTCACGGGTTGCCCTGCTGTAAACAGCAAGCAAAATAACCCCCGAACCCAAAGCGATCAGAGGTGAGAATGTGTTACTGAATTCATTGAGGTCCAGCAGGGTGAAGGCAGTGTGGGCCGCTAGGAATGCAGTCATCAGAGATATCGCGAGGAGATATTTTTTTTTCATAATCAACAGCCTATCTGATGAAGGAGCTTTTTCTTTATTTATCGGCATTTATGCGTTGATATAAATACCGTCGCAGAAAAGTGCAGAGAAGCTGACAAGGGCGGCTGCCGCGGCGTTTTACTTATGCTTCATTGATGATTGACTCCAGGAAGAGCGTCACGATCGCAGGATCAAATTGAGAACCCGAGCACCGCTTGAGCTCCTCTTTTGCTTCCTCGATTGTTCTTGTTTTTTGGTAAGCTCTTTTTGAGGTCATCGCCTCGAAAGCGTCGGCGACGGAGATTATTCGTGACTGGAGCGGTATTTCATCACCCTTAAGCCCCGCCGGATAACCGGAGCCGTCCCAGCGTTCATGGTGATGCAGGACGTATTTGGCAATCGGGACATATTCGTCGACCGATTTCAAAATCTGATAACCTGTTTCCGGATGTCTCTTTATCGTATCGAATTCTTCATCAGTCAGTTTACCGGGTTTTTCCAATAGCTCCGACGGAATCATGATTTTGCCGATATCATGCAAAAGCCCGGCGAGTCTGATGTCGGCTTTTTCTTTTTGACCCAAGCCTAAAGCACTGGCGATTAAAAAGCAGTATTGCGAAACTCTTTCAGTATGGATTTGCTCCTGCTCGAATTTTGAATTGATGTTTTTGAGCACCGCATTGATTGTCTCGTTCCGCATTGTTTTCCCCTGGTTGAATTTTTCCTTGTACATCTGTTTATCAGCCTTCGTAAAAACATTCTCAATGCTTTCACTGACGCTTGTTTTTACGGAATACCCGATTGCCAGAGAAACAACAACGGAGTCCAACTTGGTATTCATCGCCTCCTGCAGAATCCGCTGTTTGATTTTTCTTGCTTTTGCCGCATCGGTCTGAGGCAGTAGAATCGCGAATTCATCTCCTCCGATACGGGCGATCAAGTCATTGGATCTGCATGCCTTGTTTAAAATATCGGCGACTTTACGCAGCAGCATGTCCCCTGTGGTGTGGCCGAAGGCATCATTTGTCAGCTTCAGGCCATTGACATCCAGCGTCATCACCGTCAGGGGCAGATTCGCGCGCATGTCCATATTGTCCAGCTCCTGCGCCAAATAGCGCCGGTTGTGCAAACCCGTCAAATGATCATGAAAGCTTAGGAACTCAATTTGCTTCTGCCTGTCTCTGTATTCCGAGAAGTCCTTCAGGACAATGACAACCCCTGAAGTTTCACCCAACTGGTTTTTAATCGGTGCGGCGATTATTTCGACCGGGATCTCTTTTCTTGACTTTGAAAGAAGAACCGTGGGAAAATCCGGTTGATAAACAGCCGCTGTGTCCAGAACGATATCCGTTGGTGGCTTACACACTCTGCCTGTGTTTTCGTCCAGCACGGTCAATACCTGAGGCAGAGTTTTACCCGCGGCTTCCTGCTGGGACCACCCCGTCAATTTCTCCGCCAATGGATTCATTACTGTTATTATTCCGTCGCAGTCGGTTGATATAATGCCTTCGCCGACGGATAAGAGCGTTGTTTTGTACCTTTCGCTTTCTTCGGTTATTTTTTGTTCCATTATATGTTTTTCCGTGATGTCGATTGCAAGGCCCCGGCATGTCCTCGGATGGCCTTCCTCACTGACGTTCGGTATGCCGTTAACGGACAAGTAGATAATATTACCCGCTTTGTCCAAAAACGCACATTTGTAATTTGAGAAGATTCTGCCCTTTTTCAAAACCGAATTAAAGCGTTTCTTAATAGAATCCCGTTCCGAGGGAAGCATCATATCAAAAACGCTGACCTTTGAGACCAAAGACTCCGGCTGCCGGCCGAAAACGGTCTGGACAGCGCCGCTGACATATGTAAAAACCCCGGTTTCCGATATCTCCCACGCGATGGCTCTGCTGTGCCGTGTCAGCTGCTCGAATCGTTCGTTGCTTTCCTTAAGAGCCTCCATGATCCGTGTGCGCTCAGTGATGTCCCTTTGGACGCCGACACAGGTCGCCAGCTCAGCCCCCTGTACCGGCGTGAGATTATATTCGCAGATAAATGTGGAACCGTCCTTCCGCCGGCTTAACTCAACCCCGGTATATGTCCGTCCTTCGCTGAGCGCCCGTATTAAAACGGAATACTCTTCTTCACTCATTTGGTTGACATTCATCATATCGGGGGCTTTTCCAATGAGCTCTTCAGGCTCGTATCCGTGAAGCTCCTTGACCTGCTGATTGGCATATATGATCTGGTTTTCCATATTTGATATGATGATGGATTCGGATATGTTCATCAAAGCCGTGTTGAGGTATTTTAACCAGTCGCTAGCCGTCTTCTGCTCCGTGATATCCTCCCAATAACCGGTGGACAGCACGCCCCCGTCATCAAGCCTTTCGGGGCGCGAGACGCCTCTGATCCAGCGAATACCCTTCTGCGGCAATACGACACGAAACTGGCAATCCCATTTTTGCATATTCCTGACGGAGAGGTTAATTGACTCGTCAAGACGCCCGAGATCATCGGGATGGATTCTCGTCTCAAGGGCCAGATCGTTTCCCAGCAATTCATCGGGCGTCACCTCAAATAACTCAGTGACCGCATGACTGACATATAGAAAATGCGACGAGCCGTCGGGGTACTTTAAAAACTGATAGAGTACAACGGGGAGCTGATCGGTCAGGTTTTTCAGCAAGTGTTCGTCATAGGCGGGCATATGATATCTTCTTTTATCAGCGGAATCGTTCTGCCTTGCATCCTGCAGCATATTGTGTCCCTCCATCTTAAAAACCGCTGTCACATAGAATCAGGTTGTGTTTGGTGCTCACTATATTAATATCGCACCTTTTTCGCCAAGCTTTACAAGCAAAACCCCCCAAAATCAATTTTACGAAGAAAACGCCTATGGAAGACAGGGTAATGCACGTTAACTTGCATTACCCTGTCTTGAATCTTTTCATGATTGCATGTATACGTCAGCGACGGTAAAAAACATGTGGTTTGAGCAAAAGGCTTCGAGACCTATGAAAGGGTATATACGTGTGCCAGCAAAGAGGGCTTCGGCGAAGCAAATGTGGCGATAAAGTAAGCGCCAAAATACCTCTTGACACATAATACTATGCGGCGTATAATACAATGCATCAGGAGGTGTTTTGATGGATGTACAGCTTAAAAGAGGCTTTCTTGAAGTCTGCGTACTTAAAGTCCTCAGCCGGGGCGACTCATACGGATATCAGCTTATCAAGGATATCTCCCCGTGTATCGAGATATCCGAGTCAACGCTCTATCCGATCCTGAAACGCCTCGAGAGCGGCGATCAGGTGACCGTGTATTCCGTAGAACACAACAGCAGGCTTCGGAAGTATTACAGGATAACGGGAGCCGGCATAAAGAAGCTCAATGATTTCATTGAGGAGTGGAAAGAGGTTATGGCCGTGTACAGCTTTATTACGGCAGGGACGGAAGGTAATGGCAATGAATAAGCAGGAGTTTCTGGATCGGCTTGCAGGGCAGCTCACATCGCTGCCCGAAAACGAAATCGTCAAATCGATGGCTTATTACAACGAGATGCTCGACGACCGCATTGAGGACGGCATGACGGAAGAGGAGGCCGTCTCGGCGCTGGGTGATGCCCGCATTATTGCCGAGAGCATCATGTATGATCAGTCAATACCGGCCCTGGTGAAAGCAAAGGTGACCGAGAGCAAGGACAAAGCGGCGAGCAAGGGACTGTGGCTGATTCTCGCCGTCGCGGGCTTCCCGCTGTGGTTCCCTCTGCTGGCAGCTTTGGCGGCTGTTGTCGTTGCCCTGTATGTCACGGTCTGGTCGGTCATCATCTCATTTTATGCTGTTGTCATTTCCCTCGGCGTTGCCTGTTTCGCCGGGCTCGCCGGCGGCCTCATGCGGGGCGTCATCGTGTCGATGCCGGTGGGGCTGTGCATTATCGGCATAGCGCTCGTCTGCGGCGCGTTATGCCTGTTCTCAATCAAACCGGTTTATCTCATAACGCAAAGGCTGATAAGTTTCACAGCCCACAGCATGCGAGGGATAAAGTCACTGTTTATAACACGAAATGAGGTGGTATGATGAAGCTGAACAATTTGCACATTATCGCCGCCATCTGCCTTGTGATCGGCTTGGCCATATTCATCGCGGGCTTTTCAATGCTTGGCTTTGACATAACGAGGCTGAGCACCGACGCGCCGTATGAGCCGAAAAGCTTCGTTTCCTCCGGCTCCGTTGAAAACATAAGCATTGACGACAATAACGCCGATATTGAACTCTCACCTTCGGCCGACGACAAGGTCCATATTACGTATTACGAAAACAACAAGGAATACTACGACATTTCCGAATCAGCCCAGGGCGATCTCGTAATCAAAAGCAGGACCAGCCGCAAATGGTATGACTATATATTCACCTTCAAGTTTGAGCAGCCGAAGCTGCATGTGGAAGTGCCGGCGCATTACGACGGCGATATCACAGTGAAATCCCATGACGGGCATGTATTGGTTAAAGACATCAGCGCGGATGATATGCTCCTGACCTCATTTGGTGATGACATCAAGGTTCAATATACCGTTTTGTCCGGCCGGCTTGAAGCAAAAGCTTCCGATGACAGCATATATATCGAACAGACGTCCGTCACGGGAGGTATTATCTGCCATGTATCCGACGGCAAGCTTGAGCTGAGCGCTGTCACAGGTAAAACCATCCAGGCTGATAACCGCGACGGCGACATCGCGCTCAAAACCGCGGCAGCCGACGATTCTATTGATCTGAAAACCTTTGACGGCGATATCCGCCTCGACGCCGCTGCGTTCGGGCAGGACCTCAGCTGCGCCGTCACAGACGGCAGCGTCACGGGCACCATCGCCGGCCGCCTCTCCGATTACTCCATCACCTGCAAGGTCATTGACGGTAAAAGCAATCTGCCCGAAAGCATGACCGGCGGTGATAATCTCATCGGCATCAAGGTAACCGACGGCGACGTCCGGATCGATTTTATCGGTTAAGAAGACATGGGGACGGTTCATCCGTCTTGTTTACGGGGTAAAATGAACAGATAGCAGCGCGCCGCCGGACGTTATTAAACGTTTTCGGCGGCGCGCTTAAGCGTCATTGCCCGAAGCGACGGGAGTAATGGCTCATATCAGCCAGAATTTCCTCGGCTTTTTGCCCCTCGGCAAGCTGCGGCTGGCAGCGGTCGATGACGACAGGGAGTTCTTTGGTATCAAGCATGCCGTTTTTGCCGACTGTCAGCTGCACGATCAGGGCTTTGTCCGTCCCGCTGGCTATTTGCTTGTCGAACACAAAATTACCCAGGCTGTAATAGATGGGGACGCCTTTATATGTCTCTCTGCCCTGCAAAACGTGAGGATGGGTGCCAAGGACGGCGGAAGCGCCGGCGTCGGCAGCCGCGTGGGCGATCTCTTTCTGCGCGTCGCTGACATCGTGGCGGAATTCGGTACCCCAGTGGAAATAGACGAGCAAAAAGTCACATTCCGCCGCCGCCAAAGCAACTTCACCGCGCATTTCGCCGAGAAAGCCCGCGCGGGCATACGCGACGGTTGCGCTGCAGCTGTCATAGATGAGCCCCTCGGGCGGGAGCGAGCTGTAAGATAAAATGCCGATACGAAGGCCGTTCTTTTCAATGAAGCAGGGCTTGATGTCATTCCCGGTATATCCCGCGCCGGCGTAGAGAAGCCCGGCGTCTCGGAGCGCGTTCATCGTGTCCGAAAGACCGTCGCTCTGATAATCCAACGTGTGGTTATTCGCGAGCATCAGCGCGTCAAATCCCGCCGATTTCAGAAAACCGGCGTTTTCAGGAGCGGCCTTAAACACATATTTTTTCTCTTTCATGGCACCGCCGCCCGTCGTTGTCAGGGGGCATTCGAGATTGGCGATCGTGATGTCATCCCTGTTAAAAAGCTCTGAGACGCCCTCATAAGGGTAAGCCGGGCTGTTTAGGCCGATAGCCTCGGCAACACCCCGGTATAACAGGATATCTCCTGTAACCGATATGACAACCTCCTGCCTTATAAAACGCATCATACCCTGATTTGAGAAACAGACACCAACGGTAACGGCAGCAACGGCAATGACAGCCGCTGCAAACCGCTTTGGACTTCTCAGCATCCTGTTGAATACGGTTCGAGGGGCGCCGGGACTTCCGCGGCCTCGCCCTCGATGAAGCTTGAAGTAAAGGGCGGGCGCTCGGGCGGATTATCCCTGACCATCGCCTGCCACTTCTCGTCTGTCAGCCGTTCCTCCGAGACAAACTCGAAATAATCGAACACCGCGCCGCGCGTGAGGTAAAGCGATCCCTCAATCGGCGCCACAACATAGATCTCGGCTGCCGCTCCGACGCCTTCCTCAAGATAGCTGCCGGGGAATACCGTGTGAACGTCGGCGATGACCGCCATGTTGCGGTCCGTTTCGGATTGGATCTGGTACCACTTATACCCGTCCTCGACGCAGCTGATCGTCAGGTTTTCGAGATATCCGCCGTAGGTGAGCAGGGTGTCATATTCAGCGGCCGTTAAAGCCTCGCCTTGAAGCTCCTTGATCGAGCAGTCGCGCAGGAAGGTCAGCATATGCTCAAAGTTTTCGCATACATATTCGATGTTTTCAGGCAGAATGCTGCGCTCCAGAAGGTTCTCCCGCGAATATTTTGTCAGCCAGAGCAGGCGGTTATAAAGCTCCGCGTTCGGTTCCACGTAAGCGCGGACGACCGGCACCTCGTGGCCGTTGCCGCATTCGGCGGCAGAGCCCTTTGCGTACAGAATCGTGTCATGGCGCATTTCCGCCCAGCTGCCCAGCGCGGTGGCGAGCGATTTGTCCTGCCATGCCGTATTCCGCATGAACATGGGGTAGCCCGCGCCGTATTCGCCGGTCAGCGCGCTTTGCGTCCACAGCCACGAGAAATACATGTTCGACTGCCACACGGCGTCGGGCAGGGCCGTGAATTTCGCTCTCATCTTTTCAAAGTTTGCTTTATAATCCGGCCAGAGGGCGTCCGGTTTATAGAGCCTTGCGATGAGGTCGGCAGCGCGCTTTGAACCAAGCGTTGCGAACACGTCAAGCCCCGTCGGGAACGGCCGCAGCAACGAATCGGTGAGATTCTGCAGGATTTCGGAATCGGGTATATAGCGCTGGCCCATGAACCGGAACTGCAGGCCGGTTGGAATGTCCTTGCCCTCCGCTATGGCAATATCATTTTTAGCGTTAATCTGAGGCTTGGGCAGTGCCTCGATTTCCGCATAAAACATGTCAAGGTTTGCCGGGTCGGCGATTTCGTTGAGATTCGGATTGCTGCCGTAGACCTTATCAATGACGCCGCCAAGCTGATAGGGCGTCAGATCATCGGCTTCACCCACAAAAAACGACGTCGGGCTGTAGATATTCTCCCAGAGCGTGCCACCGTCATCCTCGGGCAGACGGCAAAGCGCGGTGGCGATGATGATTGAACACAGCGCCGACTGTGTGTCCCGCGTTACGCCGTCGGCTTTGAAAAGCGGGAAGGGAACAACGCCGTACCAGCTCATGCCCTTAAAGTACTTTTCAAGCTCCTCGCTGCGCGTATAATGTCCGCGGGGGGTGAACAGGGAA
Source organism: uncultured Papillibacter sp. (assembly GCA_964544005.1). Lineage (GTDB taxonomy): Bacteria > Bacillota > Clostridia > Oscillospirales > Oscillospiraceae > Sporobacter. The sequence goes on along the minus strand of CAZJCH010000008.1, from coordinate 11,712 downwards.
TAGTCGATCTCATACTCGAAAAGCGGAGAAGGAAACCGCCCGCCGGCATCGCTCAGCAGCTCCATTTCGCCGGCGACGAGCACGCTGAGCTCCTTGGGGAAATCGGAGGGAAGCGTTTCGCCGAAGGCCAGCTGCGCCACGCCGAAATACCCGAGGGCTTTTCCCGCCTCGGCCTTGACGGTTGGGTCGGAAATCGCCGCGTACTCCTTTATCAGCTGGGCGAGCATATTTTTGTTGAGCATGACGGCGTTCGGCAGCAGTGTCATACCCTCGGCGCTGCGGAGAGCATAGTCATAAAATATGTGATAAACCTGCAGCACCGAATCGGTCGTCACGAAGTTGGGGATTTTTTTATAGGTGTTGTCCTCGTAAATGTAGAACAGCTGCTCCTGGGTGCCCGGGGCGACAACGAAACCGTTTGCCGCGAGCTTCTCCTTTTGTTCCGCCGTCAGATTCGGGAACTGATCGAGATTGACGACGTTGGAAAGATCGGCGTTGATCGTATAGTCCGCCGCACGCGGCGTCACGCTGACCGGAACATAAACGTCCCCCACCTTGCCGAATTCAGGCTTAAAGCCGATGCTGATGGCTCCGGTCACGTCGGCGGTTGCCGGTGTTGGCTCGGAGGTCTGCGACAACGTATTGGTCTCTTCAAAATCAGTCTGACCGGCGGCCGTTTCCTCGGCCGGCTTTGTCTTTCGGCCGCAGCCGGCGGCAGCGCCAAACAGCATAGCCAGGACCAGCACGAAAGACATCAAACGATAGGTATGCCTGCTTTTCATTATAACCCCTCATCTCATTGTTTTGAGTACATTAATGCATCCTCATTCAGACGAAAAACAAGGCGTTGCTGTTCCCTGTTATTGGAATAAAAAGCATTGAATTCCTTGGGCGTCTGTTCGCCGGGGACGGTATCAAAGCATAGTTCGCCGTCAAAAGCTTCTGATTGGGCGAGTATCTCAAACCCGAAGCCTTTCCAGTTGTATACGGCGACCACGCGCCGGCCGTCTTCAAGCTGCTCGATGGAAATAATCTCATCCATACCGTTATCATTTAAATCGTACAGAATATAGTCGTCAAACGGGCGCGAAAGCCGGGAGCCGAGCCAGACGGGAATCAGATTACCCTCGGCAAGATCAAAGAAAAACGGGCGCTTGGCCATGACGGGATGAAATTTTGCCGTTTTATAAACACACACCGCGACCTCGTCGACTCCGTCTCCGTTGATGTCGCCGAGCTGCACCTTCATCGGATTAATTTCGGAGAGGTCAAAAGAGAATTGAATTTTTTCCGGCGGTATGTAGCCCAGTCGTGACAAGTCGGCTTCGGCCGTATCGTTACACACAAGCAGAAGCTGGCCGTGACGCTCTCCGGTGTCGATTTCCCCGTCGCCCGTTATAAGCAGCAGCTCCGGTATGCCGTCGTCTGTCACGTCGCCGGTACAGTATGAGACAATGTCACCATGCGGCAGGGAACCTTCCGGTGGAGGGTTGTGCGACAACAGGTACACCAGCGCCAATATGAGTATCCCAGCGGCGGCAAGTATGACTCTTTTTAGACAAGCTTTCATTGAGGCAAGTAACCCTTCCGCAAGAGGACTTTAATCCCGCAGCATCGGCATTGTATCATATTATGTATAAATATACCATAAGTATAATTACATAACATAATATGAATCAGGAAGACAGGCGTATTCAGCGTAATACTTTTTATTTCGACTATTCTTACTATTATATTGAAAAAAATATCTGATTATGATAACATTAACCATAATAATTATCCAATAGACAAATAATAGGACAACCATACATATATGGATGAGTTAGGCATGTATTATTAGGAGAAGGCTATGCGTACAAAATGCGACGCAATGATCAATCTCGCCGATCAGCATGAGGACTCTTCGTATTGTTTTTCATATATCTTGACACCGACAAAAAAGAAGCGTGCGTCCGGGTAGGGGAGCATCATGATCTGCAAAGCAAGGATTGCATCGTCTTAGAGGCATATGATGAAAAAAGAGGCTTGCTGTTTTACCAGGGAGTCATCAATCGTGTTGACTCAGACACGATACTAATTAAGAAGCTTTGTCTTGTTGATGAAAAACAAAGGAGGACTGATGTCCGGATCAATGTCAGTATACCGCTCACATTGAAGATAATAAGCAAAGGGGTCGAGTTCATCCGGCCGAATAAAAAGCTCCTTTTGGAAACCGTCAATGTAAGCGCGGGCGGCATGCTCTTGAAATCCGATAAGGATTTAGGAGACTGCGGCACGCACCTGACGTATGATTTTCCTTTGGAAGAGAAGGTTCTTAACTGTGAAGCGCAGATTGTCAGGAAGCAGATAGACGGCGCATGTTTCCTATATGGATGTAAATTATTGAACAATGAAAACGACAGAGCCGATCTCAGAAAGCTTGTGTTTCAGATACAGGTCAAAACAAAAAAGGCGAATTTTGAGCGAGGTGAATAAGAAACAGCGCTCATCCCAGCAGGGTATTGCGGTAATAATACGCAATACCTTTTTGTTATAACAAACGATTAAAACAGGTGTTTAATCCTAACGGTCCAGTTGACATATCAACGCACAAAAAGTCAGGACATTATTGCGGGATACCTGTATAATCGGAGTTGAAGGGGTGGATCAATATGGATTGGATAACAAGCTTTCAAAAAGCGGTTGATTATGTGGAGGACCACCTGATGGAGGATTTGGACGCTGTGGATGCCGCAAAAAAAGCATATGTATCAAGTTATCACTTTCAGCGCGTCTTTCACATCCTGAGCGGGTATACGCTCGGCGAATACATACGAAACCGCCGGTTGACGCTGGCGGCTTCGGAAATTCAGACGGGTGAGTCCAAAATCATAAATATCGCCTTGAAATACGGTTATGAGACGCCGGAGAGCTTTTCGAGGGCATTCACGCGTTTTCACGGCGTGCCTCCGTCCGCGGCGCGGGAAAACGGCACTGTACTAAAATCCTTGTCCCGGCTTTCAATGAAAGTAATTCTGGAGGGCGGAAGCGTCATGGACTACAGGATTGAAGAAAAGAGCGCGTTTAAATTAGTCGCGAGGATTGAAAAGCAGCAGGTCAGTAATGTGCAGGTAGCCGCGTTTTGGGACAGGTGCCTGGCGGACGGGACGGTCGAGACGCTGCGAAGGCTTTCCGCGACGGCTGAAAAAATCGTGATTGGGATGGCCGACGGTGCGTCTTTCGACGGGGAGAGCTACGATTATTACATTGGTACGCCGTTTGCCGGCAGGGAGGTTCCCAACGGCTATGTCATCAAGGAAATCCCGGCGCAGACCTGGGTGCTTTTCAGATGCGTCAACTTGAGCGATCAGGATGTGAACGCCGAAATGTTCAGGAAGATATACTCGGAATTCTTCCCAACGTCTGAGTATAACCCGAAGGACTGTCAGCTCGAGGTATTTCCCGACGACGCGCAGCAGTACCGTGACGTTGTCAGCGAGGTCTGGATCGCCGTGGAGAAAAAGGAGACAAGATTTCGGTGAAAAAACGAAAACGGTTAAGACGGCGCCTCTGCCAAAAGAGCTTGAAACGCAGATCGTGGTGGCGAAGTGTATCCGGTCGTTATCCAACTATGATGATCTGCCGGACACCGCCGCATCCAAACTCTTTAATCTGTTTTTAACTTGCCAAAAAATAACAATTGTAGTATGCTTATCAATATACATATATTCCGGTTCCTTTTTTCCGAGAGTGATCTCCAAAATTTGATTATGGAATGAAGAGGTCGTAATTATGAAAAGAATCACGGCATTGTTGTTGATACTTATGCTTATACTGGCACTGGCAGGCTGCGCGGCAAATTCCTCGGGAGGAAAAGTAAAGCCGGTAAGAACCGGAATGGCTTTTGTGACATCTCTGGCGGGTTCGAAAGATGCAGGAGCAGAGGACGGCGTCGCGCAGGCGGACTCTGTTATCGCGGCCGTGGCTGTCGACGAGGCGGGGAAAATCGTCGGCTGCGTGCTCGACATGATTGAGACAAAGGGCAACTTCAATGCGGCCGGCCAAATCACAACAGCGCTTGATACGAAATATCAGACGATGAACGAACAGGATACCAAGGAGTGGAATGAGCAGACAGAAGCTTTGCTCGAGTATATCATCGGCAAAACAGCGGATGAGGTGGGGAGTATCGCCGTCGACGAGACGGGACACGCGACGGATGAAGACCTCAAAGCCTCCGTGACGATTTCCATCGCCGGCTTCATTAACGCCATTGAGAAAGCCGCCAAGGACGTGCAGGACCTCGGCGCGATGTCGACGGACAAAATCGGCGTCGGGATTGAAACGAATATCCTGTACTCCAATAATACCGGAACGGAGAATCCCGCCAATCCCGGCAGCACGAATGGCAGTGTGATTATTTACGCGACATTCGCCGCCGCTACGACAGATAAGGACGGCAAGATCACAAGCTGCCTCGCCGACGGGTTCCAATGCGCCGTCAGCTTTGATGCGGCAGGAAAGATAGTATCGGACCTGACCGCCGTCCCACCCACGAAAAACGAGACGGGAGATGACTATGGCCTGAAAGCTTTTTCCTCCATCGGCAAGGAGTGGTTTGAACAGACAGCCGCGCTGGGACAGTATGTGAAGGGCAAGACGGCCAAGGATGTAGAGGGTATCGCGGTCAAAGAAGACACCAGTCCCGAGTCGTCGGACATGAGAGCCACCGTGACGCTGAAAATCGGCGAGTTCAAGAAGGTCATCGTCAAAGCCGCGCAGTAAAGGCTATTAATTGATTCAGGGTATCGCATTCAAAAAGCGATACCCTGTCTTTGTTTTGTTCAGACCTGAGCTATTTCAGCAGATCAATGACTTTGCCGATGTAATCGGGGGTGCCAAACAGGGTGAAGCGGGCTTTGCTTTCGGTTTCGATATACTCATAATTGAATTTGGCAGTCTGGAATCTGTTCTCCTTGTTATTGATGACGGCTATGAGCTTGTCGCACATTTTCTTTGCCTCGATAAGGCCTTCACTGTAGTAATCGATGATCGCGCATATCTGAACGCTGCCTTGGAAATCCGTGATGCCATCGATAAAATCCGTGACGTCCTGTCTGAGATTGCTTTTGAGTTCTTTTGAGAAGCTGCTGTTGTCAAATAAGCCTTCGATGTCTTTTATAGTGAACCTCCATTGCCCTCCGATTTTTCGCCCCTTGAGGCTGCCGTCTTTTAAATAATTCCGTATTGTGCGGGAGGATAAACCAGCCATATTCGCAATGTCCTCAACAGTGTAAAGCTTTTCAAAGTCGTTCAATGAAAAAACCTCCTTCATGCGATTTCGTTATATTTCATATATTTTCATAAGTCAATACAAACTTTCATAAGAATTCATATTATTGATCGACTTTTTTCGTGTAACGAAAGTATTTTAAAAATACAAAAAATGTTATATAATCGACTTATGATTTATCTTCATTAAGGAGGTCATACACCATGTCCATTCCCTTTGATCCCAAGGAGCTCGACATCATTGAGATGAAACCCGGTTTTTTCGGCATGCAGATTCCTGTGTACAACTACCCCGTGCCGCTGAAGGAAGCAGCGCTCGCCGCTTATCGGAGAAAGCCCATTTGGCAGCTTACCGGCATGGAAAACGGCTTTTTTACCCCGAAGGTCTACCCGGACAATATAGCGCGCGCTTTTGCGTTTGACGCCAACCTCATGAAGCCTGAGGAGGGCGGCGGCAAGGACATGTTCGGGATTGAGTGGGAGTATGTCCCCCAGGCCGGCGGCTCCATGGTTCGACCCGGCAAGCCCTTCTTGAACGACGCCAATGAGTGGTATGACAAGGTCGTCTGGCCAGACATCGACAGCTGGGACTGGGAGGGCGAGGCGAAGAAAAACGAAGGGTATCTGAAGCCCGAGGTCTTCAATATGGTCTCCATGCTCAACGGTTGGTTCGAGCGGCTCATCTCCTTTATGGACTTCGAGGGCGCCATCATGGCCATGGTGGACGACGACCAGAAGGATGCCGTAAAGGACTTCTTCGACAAGCTGACGGACCTGTACATAAAAATCTGCGACAGGATGCTGACATATTTCCCGGGGATCGACGGCTTCAATATCCACGACGACTGGGGCAGCCAGAAGGAGACCTTCTTCTCGCCGGCAGTTGCCGAGGAGATGCTTGTCCCGTATATGCGGCGGCTCATCGATTTTCTCCATTCCAGGGGGAAATACTGCGACTTCCACTGCTGCGGCCAGAATTTAAAGCAGGTACCGAACATGATCAAATGCGGTTGGGACTCCTGGAGCGGGCAGCAGATGAACGACACCGCGAAAATTTACGAGCTCTACGGCGATCAGATCCTCATCGGCGTTTATCCGGAGCTTGCTCCCGACGCATCCGAGGAGGAGCAGCGCAGGGCGGCGAAGGTTTACGCGGAGAAATACTGCAATCCGGATAAGCCGTCCCTCTTAAACGGCGCTTTTTTCCTCCCGCAGGTTTTCCGCGAGGAGCTGTATAAGCAGTCGAGGATTTGCTACGCGAAGTGAATCTTCATCGAAATCCCGCCGGGAGGCGGGATTTCGCGTTTTGTCGGACATGCGGTTGCTCAACTCGGGGTTGAGTTTGATGGCGTCAACTCAATAACGCGGCTATTTATATGAAATATCAATATGTTATAATCAGGATGTAAAACGTGAGAATCTGGAAGGAGGGCGACGACATGCCGCTGAATAACATCGAAATCGGAGAGTACATCACGCAGCTGAGAAAGGGCAGGGGACTGACACAGAATGAGGTCGCGGAAAAGCTAGCGATTACATATCAGGCGGTTTCAAAATGGGAACGGGGCGAGACGCTGCCGGACGTTTCGTTGCTGCCGGAGCTGGCGCGGATTCTTGAGACAACGGTGGACGATGTACTGAGCCCTAATGGCAAAGAGAGAAAAAAGATACTGGAAGACGTCCAGATGGGCTTCAGCATGACATCCTACGCTTCCGCGGCTTACGGCTGCCTGAAAGCCGCAGGCCTCTGGCAGGACGACATGGTGAGGTTTATGGGTATGACGGGATTGGCGTTCCGTTTTGTTATGCATTATCAGACATGCCCAAGCTCGCCGACGGTTTATAACTGGGTTACCGAGCAGACGATGATGATGGACAGGATCGGCGTGCATTCCGATTGTTATTTGGCGAGTACCAACCTGCATCCGAACACGCAGGCGAGAATCCAGGAGGCCGCCGCGGCGCGCATCAGGGAATCCATCGACCGGGGGGTCGCCGTCGTCGCCTGGGCGCCGTCACCTATGTATGAATTTGGCATTATCAACGGATACGATGACGAGAGCAGATCGTATTTTGTCAGGGACTGCACGGGGCGCCAGGAGGCGGTGCTGCCGTATGATAAGCTCGGCATATCCGAGATCCCGGAGCTCTTTTACCAGATATTCCATGAAAAGCGCTCCGTCGACGCAGAAAAAGCCGGCCTTGAAAGCCTCCGGTATGCTCTTGGTGAGTGGAATAAGGAGCATTACCCATATGCTTTTTGCGGCAGCGGCAGGAAAGCATACGAAAAGCTGATTGCTGCTGTTGAAAAGGATGATTTGAATGTGTTCGGATTGGCGTATAATTTAAAGGTTCACAATTTTTCAAAGCGCTGCGCGGCGGAGCATCTGAAATACTTGACAGGGTTTGCCGCGTTCAAAGACCTGGGAGGAGCGGCGGAGCTGTACGGGCAGGTTGCCGCTTATTATGAGAAAATGTCGGGTCTGCTGCCGTACGGGTCAAACAGAGACACATTTGAAAAAAACAGGACGGAGCTTTTGGCGGCGATGAGAGACTGTTTGGCCTCGGAGGAAGAAGCGTTACTCCAGATCGGGAAATACATCCCCGGGGGGACAGGTCAGGCGATCTCACCATCCAACCCGGGTTGACGCTCGCAATTTGCTATCCTAAGCACACGTACTGGTCAGCCAGTTCTCTTCGGTAGAATCTTCAGGTAACCTAACAGTGTTACGCTGATTTAGGGTTACCTGGAGATTCGTCGTCGCTGTGCGACGAAGGATGACAAATCATAGAGCAACAGCTTGTTTTGAGACAGTCCCTTAGAGAATTTGGAGCTTGCTACGCATCGGCTTTTATTGTATGATTACTATAATCGCTTTAAGACCCAGAACTGACATGAAAGGAAACATTAAGATGGCATCAAACTACACACATCTCTTTTCACCGATAAAAATCCGCGGTGTGGACTTTAAAAACCGCATCATTTTGGCGCCGCCGTCGCCAAACCTTGCGAGCCCTGACGGGCTTGTCACCCACCAGTTTGTCGATTGGTTCCGCATGTTCGCAAGGGGCGGCGCTTCCATTCTGTACGTGGGCAACTCATCCATCGATATTACCGAATGCAAGGACGAGGAGTGCCAATTGGATCTGGCCAAGGACCACTGCGTGCTGCCGCTCTCGTGGTACGCGGAGATGGCGCAGGAGTTCGACTGCCACGCGTCGCTGGAGGTCAACCACAACGGCAAGGACACCACCTTCGAGGCCGTCGGGCATGTACCGTTTTCCTCCAGCCCCATTCCCGGCGACAGCGAGAAAATGCGCGCGGCAATTTCCGGCCGCGAGCCGTACATACCCATCGAGATGGATCAGAAGAAGATCGACGAGACCGTCATGAAGTACGCCATGGCCTGTAAGCGCATGCAGCGTGCCGGTATGGATGTCGCGCTCCTGCACGGAGGCCACGGCAATCTGATCTCGCAGTTCACCTCACCGCACTACAACAAGAGAACCGATAAATACGGCGGCTCACTGGAGAACCGCGCGCGCTTTGCCATTGAGGTGGTGGAGAAGACTCGCGAGCTTTGCGGTGAGAACTTTGTCATCGATTACCGAATTTCGGCAGACGAGATCATCGAGGACGGTATGCACTTTGACGAGACGCTGAAGCTTATGAAGCTCCTCAAGGACCACGGCGTGGACATGTTCAACGTCTCTGCCGGCCTGCACTCCGAGGCCATGTTCAAGTATATACGCTACTGGCTCCAGGGCTACACGATGCCCCGCGGGTTCAATGTGCACTGGACAGAGAAAATCAAGGATTACTTCCAAGGCGACATCCGCCTCGCTGCCGTCGGCTCCATCACCAGCGTCGACCTGGCCGAGGAGTATTTGTCCAAAGGCTTCTGTGATTTTATTGCTATGTGCCGCCCGCTTATGGCGGACCCCGACATGCCAAAAAAGGCCGCTTCGGGCAAGAG
>CAZJCH010000008.1:0-2454 GCA_964544005.1 uncultured Papillibacter sp. | reverse complement strand
GAGGGAAGACATCCGCCCTTGCTTGCGCTGCAACGCCTGCGCTATGCGCCTGGGCGGCCCGCGGGTTATCAACTGCGCCGTCAATCCCATCTCCGGTATGACGACGTATCTGCGCGACGGTGAAGTGCCGGTGGCAAAGGTCAAGAAAAAGGTCGCCGTCATCGGCGCGGGCCCGGCCGGTCTGCAGGCCATGTTCACGCTCGTCGAGCGGGGCCACGATGTGACGGTCTATGAGAAATCAAACGATATCGGCGGCTGTGTGAACGGCGCGGCGGCACCTCCGGCTAAAATCGATATGAAGGACTACCTGAAGTGGCTGAAGCTCCAGGCACAGAAGACGGTTAAAGCCGGAAAAGCGAGAATCCTGCTGAATACTGAAGCGACGAAGGAGCTGCTGGATGTCGAGGGTTACGACGCCGTCATCATCGCCGTCGGTGCTGACCCGCTGGTGCCGGGGAGCATCCCGGGCATCACACGCCCGAACGTCATGTGGGCCGCTGACGCGGAGACGAAGTTCCGCGACAAGGTCGGCAAGAAGGTCGTCGTCGTCGGCGCCGGCGACGTGGGTATGGAAGCCGCCCATGATTTCGCCGAGGACGGCAGGGAGATCACCGGGCTTATCGACATGATGCCCAAGCCTGTGTTTGTCATGAACGAAACGTCGAAGCTGCTTGAAGAGCTCGGCATTACGATCCAGTACAGTACCTCCATCTGCGAGGTCACCGACAAGGGGATCATCGCCAAGGGACCCGACGGGAAGACATTCGAGATCGAAGCCGACACCGTCCTGCTCGCGATGGGCATGCGCATCAATCACGACCTGATCGCCTCGCTCCGCCACTGCGCGCCGGAAACAGACTGCTACATCGTCGGCGATGCGAAAAAAATCGGGGGCAACCTCTCGGGAGCTATCAACGGCGCCTTCCAGGCTGCGCTGCATATTTAAGCAGTAATATATCAGTAATATACATGACGTCCCACGGCAGAGCATCGATCTGCCGTGGGACTGTTGTTGTGCGCGCTTGCTGTTCCCGGATTTCAGGTGCCGTTGCGTTTAGTATGCCGTTGTGTTATATTATGGTAATGGCCGAATCAAAACAGAGGAGGCAGGAACGATGAGCGAGGAAGTAATGCAAATACCGTTTACGAGCTTTAAAAAGCAAGGCAGGATCGAGGTTGTTTATAAAGCAAATACAAGCCCGGTCACATCGGGATTTGAGATTTTGGCCGATATCGTGCCGGACCTGAATATGTGTATCGGGTATCCGACGATCCATGCGTCGGTCAAGGAATATCCGGGGTTGGGATACAGCCGTTATTGCGGCTGGATACAAGTCCTGCGGATGGAGTTTTATTCGGATAAAGACAAAAACAAACCGGATGATATTCATTACGATGTGGATGTGACGCCTGTGATGAAGGAAAACAGAGTGCCGTTTTTCGCATTCGGGTATCCGGCGGTATTATTCGACGCGCCGTGCAACAATTTCTTTGATGGGCCGAAGCTTGTCTGGAAAGCTGATACATATTTAATAGACATGCCAAGCTACATTAATAACAACAGTATTTCTTATCTCGCGGGGTTTCGATGGGGCTATACGGAATACAACAGCGAAGGGAAGAAGCGTATCGACATTGCCCCGTTAGAGCCGATTGACAGAGCAAGCTGGGAACAGCATTTTGAGATGTTTGGGCGTGAGTTTCTGAACTGGCGCTTTGCCTAGCGCGCGTATGATATTGGACGTACAGTTAGAAATATAGAACGACAGGAACGAGGTACTCGCGATGAACAGACGCATCCCTTATTCGCAGAATGAGCTGCGCGTGATCGACACGCTGCCGGGTTTCTTCGGCGGCCCGGGGCGCCCTTTGCGCGACACCCCGGTCACGCCGCGGGAAAACATGGCTGCGCTCTGCTTTGAGAAGCACCCATTCTGGCTGCCGCTGCCCGGCGATTCTGCTTTTATGATGTCCTCCCTTTATAACGAGCGGCTGGGACGGGGCGGCCCCGATGGTGTTACGGATGTGTTCGGCATCACATGGGAGTGGGTGGCGTCCGCGGGCGGGTCCATCGTTCGGCCCGGCGAGCCCTTTATGAAAGATGCCAATGAGTGGAAGGACAAAATCAAATTTCCGGATATAGAAGCCTGGGACTGGGCAGGGGAGGCCGAAAAGGTCAAATGTGACTGCCGCCTTTCAACACAGCTGTCCCTTGTCAACGGTTTTTGGTTCGAGCGGCTTGTGTCCTTTATGGACTTCGCGCCGGCGGCCATGGCGCTCATTGACGACGACCAGAAGGATGCCGTCAAGGCACTATTTGCCAAGATGACCGATTTGGCATGCAGGGTTGTGGATAAGTACTGCCAGTACTGGCCGGCGCTTGACGGCTTTAACGTCCATGACGACTGGGCCGCGCAGCGGGCACCGTTTTTTTCGGAGGAGACGGCACGTGAG
>CAZJCH010000007.1:0-20985 GCA_964544005.1 uncultured Papillibacter sp. | reverse complement strand
ATGCGTTTTAAGGTTTCGCCTGCGGCGACGAAAATCTCCCAGGGCTGGGAGTTGGCCCAGGACGGGGACCGGCCGGCGTCCTTCAGAATAGAGACAAGTATGTCGCGGGGGACGGGATCGGGCTTGAACGCGCGCATCGAGCGACGGGCGTTGATGGCTTCGCTGACTGTCATTTCATAACCTCCTTACTTAATATAGGTGACGACGTCCGTCTTCCGGGGCGGGGCGGGGAGCTTCTCACCGCTCTGGTAGCCGAAGGCGACGGCGTGCAGGAGCTTGTAGCCCTCAGGGATCTGAAGCTCCGCAGGAGCTTCGGGGGTCGTGATATAGGGCCATAAAAGGCCGACGAAAACGGAGCCGATGCCGAGGCTCTGTGCGGCGTTCAGCATGTTCATGATCGCCAGCGCGCAGTCGGTATGGGCCGCCATGGCGTCGTCACGCCCGGAGACGAAGATGACGGTCGGAGCGTTATAGGTCGCGCGGAAATTGGGGTCGCTGCCGAGACCGCGGAGCCAATCGTTGTCGGACTTTGCCATGACGGCGTTGGCCTTGAGATTGATTTTTTCAAGCAGCTCCTTGTTCTGCACGACGGTGAAATACCACGGCTGCTCATTGTGCGCCGTCGGTGCGTACATTCCCGCCTCCAGGATGAGAGCCAGGTCCCCGTCGCTTATCTGCCTTCCAGTGCCGTAGGAACGGACGCTGCGCCGTTCCTTGATTGTTTTTATGACATCGTTCATGAATTATGCTCCTTATCATTATTATTGCTTATAATCTACCGAATCGATTTTCATATTGCAAGAGGGTATTAAAATTTTGGTTGAGACGCTCACTTTTGTAAAATTTGATTTGATAATTTTCCAATTCTGCAAGTTGCGTCATGATTTGTGCCAGTTGCGACAAATGCTTGACGGTTAAAGCATCATATGATACCTTATATAAATCCAAAATATACTATAAATTGTTATAATAATACAAAATTTCCAGAAAGAATTAGATAGCAAACCCTGCGAAAGCTGGGGACGCAAAGCCAGGGGTCTAAGCAATGCTCGGTATAGGAGCATTTGTATGACAGCCGGTTGCCGGACTGGCGCAGCACACCGCATGGATGCCATGCGGCTTTTTTGTCCGAATAAACAGGAGGTATTGCAATGAAGCGGAGATTTTTTGCATTTATCCTGACACTGGCGCTCCTTTTGTCCCTGCTGCCGATTACGGCGGCAGCCACACCCGCGTATGGCGACGTCGCGGGCCATTGGGCGGAGGCTGCAATCAATAAATGGAGCAGCCTGGGTATCCTGGCGGGCTATGACGGCAAGTTCTGTCCCTCGGATCCGATCACCCGCGCCGATATGGCTGTCGTACTCGACAGGATCATGAGGTATAAGACGGCCGAGCAGAATACGTTTGCTGATCTCGGGGAGGCGTACTATACGGACGCAATGCTGAAAGCCAATAAGGCGGGTGTCGTCCTCGGCGACGGGAAGCTTGCACGGCCGATGTCTTACATCACGCGCGAGGAGGCCGCCGTCATGCTGGGGCGCGCGCTGGGCCTTCAGGAGAGCGCAGCCGGTTCGGGTTTCAGCGACAAGTCCGACATCAGCCCCTGGGCGCTGGGTTATGTGAACGCCATGGCCTCAAGGGGGTTTATGAACGGTTATCAGGGCGCGTTCAACCCCAAGGGGAAAATGGCGCGCGCCGAGGTCGTGACCGTTTTGAATAACGCGATTGCCGGCCTTTATTCGAAGGCGGGGGAATATTCCGGTAATGTGAGCGGCGTCGCCGTTGTGAGTGTGCCGGGCGTCGTTCTAAAGGATATGACGGTGAGCGGCGACCTCATTCTTTCCGAAGGCGTCGGAAACGGTGAGGTGACGTTAAATAATATCAAGGTTACCGGCAATGTGATCGTCCGCGGCGGCGGCGCCAATTCCATACATATCGAGGGCGGCAGCGAGATCGGTGGCCTGATTATTGAGAAAACGGACGGCGGGCAGCTCCGGATCGTCACCGCGGACGGAACGGCGGTCGACGTCGTGCTGATCGACGACATCAAGGACGACATTATCCTGACAGGCGCGTTTTCGTATGTGTCGATCGCGGCCGGCGTGTCTGTCCAGGCCGTCGGCGCGAGGATCGACGATGCTGTTATCGCCGGAAAAGGCGCGCTGCTTGAGGTTGATGAGGATTCAAAAATTGAGACGCTGGACGTCTCCGAAACCGCCGAGGGGGCGGGACTGCAGGTCAGAGGCAGTATCGGCGCGCTGACAATCGATGCCATCATCGATATTGAGTGCAGCGGCACGATCGAAAAAGCCGTCGTCAATGTCTCAGGCATTGTCTTCACCGGCAACGAGCCGTTGGAGGTTACTGGTGACGTCGGCGTCCTGGGCGAGAAGGATACCGACACTGGCGGCATTGTTCCCGGCGGAGGAGGCGGAGGCGGAGGCGGCGGTGGTGGCGGCGGCACGCCGACGCCATTGGATCAGGTCAAAGCAGGCACGACCATTACCGGCAGCGTTTCCGGCGGCATTGTCGCGCAGTTTCCGGCGTCGATCCCTGTTGAGATTATTGCGGCGGGGTATAAGATCAATTCGCAGATCACGCTCGGCGCGCCGCTGCCCGCGGGCTCCAGGGTCTCGGTAATGCTGAACGGCAGCCCGTATATCATCAATAAGGATATCGGCAGCGTGACGTCGTTTACAATCACCGAGCTGTTCCCAGGCGCAGCGCCGGCGCCCTTTGACAGCGGGTACAACAATAAGACAGAGACCTATATGATCACCATTACCGGAAATATGGAGGTGATCGACACGACTCTGACGCTGAAGGCTCTTATTTCAAACGACAATTTTTCAACAGCCGTCGTGCTGGAGGAGAAGGAGTTCGATCTTGATGTAGATGCTGTCGATACGGCGATGCCGGCCTTTTTGGAGGGGTACCCGAAGGCCGGGGAGATCGGGCCCAGCAGCTTCAAAATCTTGGCCAGGGTCTACGAAACCTGCCTCATTGATTATGTTGTTTATCTCCACGATCCGGATCGAATCAAACCGACGGTCGATGAAATAAAAAGCGGAAACGGCCTTGGCTCATGTGTTAGGACGGGTCACACCTTGTTTGTCACAGACCTTGAAAACTTGCTGACGATTGCGGATTTGACAGAAGGGCTCAGCTATGACGTCTTCCTTGTCGCCGGCGATTTGCGCGGCAATACGTCAGAGGTGCTCTTTTTAACGGTGACAACGGCGGAGGATACGACGCCGCCGGCGTTCCATTTCGGGTATCCCAAGCTTGTTAAAACCGGAGATTCGGGCTTTGATATTCTGGTCAAATCGGATGAGGCGGCAACATACTATGTTGTGGCATACGAGCATGACGCGGCCCGCCCCGACCCGGAAGCCGATGATATCGCAGCGGGGCAAGACGGCGCCGGCGAGAGCGGGAATCTGATATCCTGCAGTACCGGCATGATCGGCAGCAAAACTGAAGGCTCTATAAGCCTGACAGGATTGAGGGATGGCGCGGTATATGATGTTTTTGTGGTGGCAATGGATCAAAAGGGCAGCTTTTCAGGCGTCCAGGTGCGTTCAATGACGACCTGCGCCATCCCTGCGCCGACATGGACGGAAGAAAACGGCCGGCTGATTGTCAACATGAGCGGATTGGATTCGGCCTGCAGTACCGGCGGGTTGTTTATTCTCGTGATAGAGTTTTTTGACAGTCAGGGTAAATTGCCGATATATTTGGTAGGGGTGGGTACGCAAACCTCGATTGAAGTTTATACACTAATGGACATTCTGCCGGCCGACACCGCATTTGTGAAAGCGCGGATCTACCAGTACAACAGCATCAACGGCTGGGATATTGAAAAGCTGACACCCATATCTGATGACGCACAACCGCTCAATGTGACGATCACGGCGCCGTCGGATCCCGTGACGTCGATTGCTTATGATTCTGCAGGCAGAACATTCACGCTTAGCCGCGCATCAGCATTTGCTTCTGATCACAGGTACGCGCTTGCTTATGCAAAACCTGATACGGACATATCGGGTCATACGCAGTTTATGGAAACAGCCGGCAGCATGGTGAAATTTATCAGAGCTTCTGATGAACCGACAGCTTCCTTTACGTTCCTCGAATTCTTCCCCGGTACGGTCAATGATGGCGAGGCGTTCATAACGGTTTCGCAGCAGACGGGTATCCGGCTGACCTAGAGTGCGATTTTTAGCTGGAAATTTCGCCGCTGTATGATATAGTATGCTTAAATATTACATATTCCTTGATAAAACAGAGCTGTACAAAAACGCGGAGGAGAAGGGCAATGGACGGAAGTACAGGCGCGGAGGTCTGGTATCTTTTCAACAGCGGCTTTGCCGTGAAGCACGGCGGGCGGATGCTGATTTTTGATTACTATAATTTATCGCCACTGAAAAAGCATGCGGGGCTGGACGGCGGCGTCGTCGAGCCGGAGGCGCTGCGCGGCCTGGACGTGACGGTCTTTACTTCCCACGCGCATATGGACCACTTCAATCCGGCTGTGTTGAAGTGGAGCCGGGAGGTTCCCGGCGTGCGCTATGTCATGTCCTGCGATATCAATGCCGGGCGGACGGCGAACGTGACGACGGCGTATCCGAACGCCGCGTATATGGTCGGCGATGTCAGGGTGCGGACGCTGAAATCAACCGACGAGGGCGTGGCGTTTGTTGTTGAAGCCGACGGCATCAAAATCTACCACGCAGGCGACCTCAACTGGTGGCACTGGGAGGGCGAGCCGGAGCATGAGAACAAAGCAATGGCGAAGGCATACAAGGCGGAGATCGAAAAAATAAAAGGCGAGACGTTCGACCTCGCCTTCGTCCCCGTCGACCCGCGGCTTGGGAAAGAATACCTGTGGGGGCTTGATTATTTCATGAAAAACTGCGGCGCCCGAGTCATCTTCCCCATGCATTTCCGCAATGCCTATTCGGTTTTTGACCGGCTTTATGATGATCCCGCGGCGGAGGGCTACCGCGACAGGGTTGTGAAGATCACACGCAGAGGAGAAAAGTTTGAGGTGTAGAAAAAAGGCGCGGGTAAAATAGTGCTTGTAATTAAAATAATTACCGGCAAAACAGATGCATCAGGCTTGTCGGGTGACGAAAGCTGACGAATGAAGAGATGCTGGCGCACGACAGCTATAGCTTACAAAGCTTCCTGAATAGTCTTCGACAGACTCTTACCAGAGCTCCGGCACCCCTGAACAGCGGTCTGCGGAAAGGGCGCAGCAGCATCCAGAGCTTACTGGCGAGCCGGTAGATTCGATTATCGCAGGAAATCAGGCGGCCTTTTCTTTCGATGCTGCCGGCGACGGCAATGACCTGCCCAGAGGGAATGAATTCATCCCAATTCTGGGCGTCGCCGTTCATTATGAAGCCGCCGGACCGCAATTTGTAAACGCGGTGCAGAACATGGCTTTCCGGGTTTCGCCGGACAAGCACAATATCGCCGCGCTTTAGCGTATAACCGGCGATACCCGTCAGGATAACGCTGTCGCGCTTGTGCTTTAAAAAAGGGTACATGCTGTTCCCCGTGACCACAAGCTTAAAGGTTGCGCCGGCATGCAATAATTCTTCAACAGCCACAAAAAGCTGCTTGCCCGGAACAGATATTAGATTGCCCTCGGCATTATGATACATAAGAGTACCTACTCATAAGATTTAAACAGATTGTTAGAGTCAACAGCAAAAACCGGAGTACGTAAACGGTACTCCGATTTCTCCCCGTGGCGATGTTGTCAAAACAGTGGTTAGTTTGGCGTGACAGTCGTCGTTGGCGTACCGATGACATGGCATGTCGTTGTGAGATTGTAGCCCAGATAATTACCATAGGCTTCAAAGTCGGTTGAGCCGGTCCAGTCAAATTCCGTATGGCTTCTGCAGCCGGATGCAATGAGCTCCATTGAAGACATTTCGATAAATTCCGCTCTCGGCGCCGAATACTTTTTCATTATTACTTCCTCCGTTTGTTTCGTCATTTACGTGTTGTTTAATCTATATGCTGCTTATTTAGTAATTCATATCGCGCTTTGGCCTGGCTGCATATCCTGTCGCTGAGTTTATCCGGAGACCCGGATTCGGAACAAAACAAACCAATACAGCTTTGACAGTACCTGATATACATGCAGTCGAGACATTCCCGGGGGGGCTGGATTTGCCTGAGAAGAAAGCCGAGTTCGTTCCACGCTGATTTAAAATCCGGCTCAAAAGGGTGTGTGAAGGGCGCAGTCGACGTACTGCATAGGGTCATCCGCCCATCCCAGGTGACCCAAAAACGGGATCTGCTGTTGCTGCAGCGGTTCAGGGGCTTCACGTCAGGGGAATAACAATCATATGTCGCAGAAGGCATCCGCTCAATAACCTTTTTCACTTTTTCGCTGCAAAATCTTGACGCCAGCGCGGAGCTTACGGCGCCTCTGACCGGGGGGGTTACTGCCACGGTGCTGAAAAACGGAAGCTGATTGTCCGACGCAAATTCCGTGAGCGCATGGAGATCGGATTCGTTGTCATTTATAAGTGTCGTAATTAAGCCCAGCGGAATACCCGCTTCTTGCAGGAGCTTAATGCCTTTTATGGCGTGGTCATATCCGTACGGGTCTCCGCAGACCCGAAAGTAGGTTTCATTAGACGCGCCGTATAGACTGACACGTACAAACTTAGGCGGCAGAGCGGAAAGCCATTTCACAACCTCTTCGGTAATGAGCGCTGCGTTCGTATAAATTGTGATCAAAAAACCCATATTGACAAGCGCTTCATAAATTTGCCTGAAATCGGGACGGGAAAACGGCTCTCCGCCGGTCAGGAGCAATGTCAGACAACCCATATCAGCGGCCTGCCGGCCGAGAGAAATCCATTCCTCTGTCGTCCGCATCCGGCCAACGGCAGCCATCTGGTTTTTGTCTAACCTAACGTAACACATCTTGCACCGGAAGTTGCATAAAGGGGTGAGCTCAAAGGTTCCGTTCAGCGGCAAGCCTTCTGATGTTGCTTTTTTGGCAAGCTCATTGCTGAATTCTGCCCATGTAATCGCATTCATCTGAGAATCAGGTCTTTTTCATCGAGACTGTCCAGAAAGACGCGGATGTCTTTTTTTGCCGTTTCAGTATCGACATCATATTCACCTGTTAAGAAATTAAGAAGATTCTCAAATGAGGTGTCTTGTTTAAGGTGTTCCCACAAAAAAGCTCCTGTTTCGCTGAGCGAGATAAGACCCCGCATTTCAGAAGTTCGCTCACCGACAGGAACTGCCACCCAAGAGCCTGCGATCTGACGAACAATAAATCCATCTTTTAACTTCAAATGAACCACTCCAAAGGTATAATACTCGTTTTGCTTAATGGTATACTGTATCCCTGACCAATTCCACGGCCTCCTTATTTGGAAGACACATTAAATGATAAACAGGGATCGTATGAAGAACAGTGTCAATATGCCGCAGGGAGCAGGTTGCGGAGATTTCGTTCCAATAGGAGATATAACAATGAGGGAGAAATCCCCGGGAAGCGCTCAGCAGGTCGAGGCGTGATATTGTATTCTTATCACTTTGCTCCAGCAGGACGATTGCTCTTAAAGGAGCAGAGGTCCTTTTTTTATATGGAGACGTACCGCTCCAGGGAGAGCCAAAAACGACAGGGCAGCCGTCAATAATCCTGACGATCGCATGATCTCCGTTGATGATTTCTGCTGAAAGATGCTCTTTCCATAATTCCGAATGCGTTGATTTGCCGACGCCTGATTTTGCGGCAAACATAACAGCGGCGCCATTATACGCTATCACAGAAGCGTGAGCGGTAAAACCCGAGAGATATGATAGCCTTGTCCGGAAAACAATGTCGGTAAAAAATTGAAAATGCAAAGCATGCATGACGGCTTCATTTAGTTCAATGGCCGCATCATCCCAATTGGTACTGACAACGACATTGACCTTAGTACTGTTGTTCATATTTGAATAACCAAAGATAGTTTGTTTATTGTCAATGCGAAAAGTCAGAGGACCTATAGTGAAAGGCGAAGCGGAATTGGAAGTAAAAGATTCTTTCTGTTTGAAACTAATACTGAGATCCGGTGTTTTCGTTTCTTCTTCAACAACAAATTCGTCCCAATCACTCCATACCTGTTGGGTTATGTGAAATCCGCAAAGTCGTATAGTCAATCCGGCGATATTTGCATGTACAATACCGTGCATTCTTTTTGTGTTCTCCAAAATTGAATAACAAATTTAACCTAATGAGGGTTAATATATAATATAAGTAAATATATGTATAGAATGGAATATACCAGAAAGCTATACATAAATCAATACTTTGTATAAAAACTGATACCATATTTTGCATATAAAGACAGAGTTAATCATTTTTTATACATCTTGACAGAAGTTCGTAGATTTCTATATACTGAACCAATGGCAGATATTACAAACTACATGATTATGAGGTTTGTGTGCAATGGTCCAAAAAATAAGAAGCTATATATCACATTTACCCAGACAAATGAAGAACAGCAGGTGGGTATTTGATTTAACAAAGCCCTTTATTCCTTCTTTGATTTTATTACTCTTTTTCAGTATCGTCGGGTCACTGCTTGGCATTGTATCGGCTGTTGTTTCGAAGTTTGTTATCGACGCCGCAACGTCCGCATCATCACTGACTGTGAGCGTCGTTGTGATGATATCGGTCACTGCGGCAACGCTTGCGCTCAGCATCGTATCTTCGCTCGTAACAACCGTTATCAATGAAAGATATGCTTTTCATATCAGACGAAAGATCTTTGACAAAATTTTAAGGACCGAGTGGCTGCAGATAGCAAAATATCACAGCGGAGATTTGCTTACAAGATTGAAAAGCGATGTCGGGGCTGTCACAAGCGGCATTACCAATGTTGCGCCGTCTATTATCACCCTGATTGTCCGCCTGATTGCGGCGTTCTTTACACTGATGTATTACGATGCTTCGCTTGCTTTGTTTGCGCTAATACTTGGTCCTGTTTCTGCCGTTTCCAGTTGGATATTTGGCAGAAAACTGAAGAGGCTGCAAATAAAGGTACAAGAGAGTGAATCAAAATACTCCTCCTTTATGCAGGAGAGCATTGAAAACATCCTTATAATTAAGTCTTTTGTTGCTGAGGAGCGCAGTAATCAAAGACTTCAGGAATTATATAAGCAACGACTTCATTGGATTCTAAAGAAGAACCGTTTGAGCGTTATTGCCAGCGCAGCTGTCGGGTTTTTCTTTTCGTTCGGATATATCCTGGCGTTTGTCTGGGGTGCAATTAAGATCTCTCTCGGCCTTATTTCCTTCGGTACGATGACGTTATTTCTCTCTCTCGTTTCGCAGGTGCAGGGGCCTATTGTTGCACTGGCGCAGACAATACCCCAAATTATATCCATTATGGCTTCAGCCGAACGTATCACTGAACTGAAGAACCTGAAGCATGATGAAGAATCGGGAGAATGCATTCAGCCGAAATGCAGTTTGGGCATCCGGCTTGAGAATGTTGAATTTGGGTATCTTAATGAAAGCATTCTGTCAAACGTCGATTTGCACATTATGTCGGGAGATACAGTTGCGATTGTAGGGCCCTCAGGCATCGGGAAGACGACTCTTGTTCGATTGATTATAAACCTTGTCAAGCCTCAGCAGGGTGAGATCAGCATTTGCGGCGAGGACACGTCATTTTATCGCAGCGGCGTATCAATGAGAGATTATATCGCTTATGTCCCGCAAGGAAATACGCTTTTCAGCGGCAGAATCTCGGACAACCTTCGTATGGGCAAGCCGGATGCAACAGAGCAGGAAATGGAAGCCGCGCTCAAAATCGCTGCCGCTGAATTTGTGCTGGACCTTCCCGAGCGTGTTCACACAATCATCGGGGAGAGAGGCCAGCGATTGTCGGAAGGGCAGGCACAGCGCGTCGCGATTGCCAGGGCGATCATCAAACAAGCGCCTGTTTTGATACTCGACGAGGCCACTTCCTCTCTGGACCAGGAGACCGAACTCAAAGTACTTAAGGAGATCGGAGCGCTCAATCCGAAACCGACATGTATTATCATTACACATAGAAAATCCATTCTGGCGTTTTGCAATCGCGAGGTCGTCATTGAGAACGGTTCGATGAAAGAGACAACAATATTCCAGTAAAAAACAGTCGAAATTTGTTATATTTTTACTAATATTAAGGAAATATCTTGAAATGTTAGGAATAATCTGGTACAGTGTGCTTTGGTCTCTCTTGTACCAGACATTCTAAACATTTCTTTATTTTGCCGGCGTGGGGGTTATGCCTTGGAAAATGCTGTGGATTTCGGAAGGATTTTTAAGAAGCTTGTTAAAAGACTCTGGCTGGTAATTTTAGTGGCGCTTATTGCCGGGTTTATTGGGATACTGTACACCCTCAGGGATACACCAAATGTCTATGCAGCGGATGTTTCTCTCTACAGCGTCGCTTCCGGCTCGTATACTGCCTCAATCCAGGGATTCGACGCGATGAAAGACTATGCTGAAATTGTCAGGAGCAGAAAAGTTGCGGACAGGGTTGTTAATGCGCTGCCGGAATACCAGCTTGATGCCAATATGATTCAGTCGATGGTTAAGACGAGTTATAATGAAAATTCTGCAATATTTCATATATATGTATACGCAAATAATCCCGAGCTGGCGGCGCCCGTAGCCAATGCCGTGGCTGAGGCTTTTGTGCTGGAAGTGAGTAATATCACCGGCGCGGACAGTGTGAAGATACTCGATGAAGCCGACAGTGTTTTTGTGTCTTACAGCGGTGAAAGAGACCGTTTGAAAACGAGGCTGGTTTTTACAGTGACTGGCTTTTTACTGATTTGCGTTATCATAAGCGTTATTGAAATTCTCAGTACTAAGGTAACCGCGGTCGAGGATTGCACATTGAAGGGTGAAATCAAGCTTCTGGGCGTCATACCGAAGCACAGCATTTAGTACGAAACTTACAGATAAAAGCTGGGGGTAGGAGAGTCGCGATGCAGGCTACATTGGAAGCTGTCGAGCAAAAAGTACATCTGGAGCTGTACAGACATCAGAATGCGATCGTCAATGACGCATATGACAGAATGGTAGCCGGTATCCATCTGTACAAAAAAAATAATGGCTTTTGCACATTGGCTGTCACTGGCTGTGAACCGGGAGCAGGAGCAACAACGATTGCGATAAGCCTTGCGATTTCAATGGCGATTTCAGGGATGAAAACAGTTCTTATCGATATGGACATGAAGAAAAGGTCAAAATACAAACGGTTGAATCAGGAAATCGAGTATGGCCTCTCTCATTTTTTAACGGGCATTGTGCCTGTTGAATCGATTTTTTGCGAGACAAACTACGAAAATCTCAAATATATTTCGTGCGGTACCATCCAAGAGAATGCTGTGGAATTATTGTGTTCGAAGCATTTCGATTATCTTTTGAGTCATATCAAAGACAATTGTGATATGGCTATTTTTGATTCACCATCCTTGAATGCGACTGTTGATGCCGGGATTCTGGCAGCAAAAACCGATGCGGTTATTCTGGTCGCTGAGCAGAACAGAACAAAGACGACAAACATAAAAGCTGCTAAACGGGAACTGGAGAATGTTGGGGCAAATCTGCTTGGTATCGTTTTAAATCAAGTCGAGCGGGATGAATATAAACGTTTTCTGAAGCATTATGATTATTTCAAGAAAACTGGCATCAGCAAACGCTGATGCTTGCACCTGAATGAAGAGGTTTGATATGTTAAGGATAAGAAGAGATTTGAGCAAAATCGCTCAGCGGTTAATCATGGCTTTGGCTGATGTATTTGCTGTTTCTGCTGTCGCCATTTTAGCCCTCCTGCTGAGATACGACTTTGATTTTTCATCAATTCCGACTCAATATCTCAATATCTGATTTATCTGGAACGCGAACTTGTTTTTATTGTTGCTGTCACGCTCTGCACTCTGTACGCATTTAGGCTTTATAGTTGTGTTTGGCAGTTTGCCGGTATAAGCGAGCTTATCCGGATCCTCGCGGCGACAAGTCTCGCTGAGGGCATTATCGTTCTGGGCGGTTTTATATTCTCAGCCATGATGCCGCCGGCTTTTTATATTTTTGACTGGCTGCTGAAGATGCTCGTTATCGGCACCCTCAGGCTTGGATACAGAATCATCTCAAAGATAACCCTCGGTATGCTCAAGGATTCAAAAAAACAGGAACGTGTCATGATTATTGGCGCCGGTAAGATGGGTACTCTTATGATAGAGGAGCTCGTGAACGAAGCGTATAGGTATGGAAAACCTGTTATCCTTGCTGATGATGACCCGGAAAAGAGAGGAAGAAGAATCAGGGGTGTCAAAATTGCAGGGAATTGCGATGAAATAGCAAAACTTGTCAACACTTATTACATAGACAAAATCATCTTTTGTATTCCCTCTGCCTCACTGGAGACAAGGAAACGGATTCTGAACAGTGCGATAAGCACCGGCTGCCGGGTCAAAGTTGCCCAGTCCATACACGGGTCGCTTAAAAATGATGTTGAGGCGAATAACATACGTGACGTTGACGTTGCAGACTTACTGGCCCGCCCGGTCGTTGCGCTCGACAGCAGTACCTGCGGTTACATCCATGATCAGGTTGTGCTTGTTACCGGCGGGGGAGGCTCCATCGGCTCGGAGCTGTGCCGTCAGGTTGCAAGGTGCGGCCCGAAGCAAATCGTCATTTTTGACGTTTATGAAAACAATGCGTATGAGCTTTTATGCGAGCTTCATGATACATATGGCGAAACGATTGACATTCAGATACGCGTCGGATCTGTTCGCGACGTGAAACGTCTCGAGCAAATTTTTACTGAATTCAAGCCTGTTATCGTGTTTCACGCGGCTGCGCATAAGCATGTCCCGATGTTGGAGGACAGCCCGTGTGAAGCCATAAAAAACAATGTATTCGGGACGCTCAATACTGCCAAGGTTGCCAGTAAACATGGTGCCTCAAGATTGATACTCCTGTCTACGGACAAGGCAGTTAATCCGACGAGCGTTATGGGCGCTTCAAAAAGGATTACCGAAATGATCATTCAGGCCGTCAATTGGCACAACAAAACCATCTTTGCCGCCGTCCGCTTCGGAAATGTACTCGGTTCGAACGGCAGCGTTATTCCACTGTTCAAGAAACAGATCGAAAAAGGCGGTCCTGTAACAGTCACACACCCGGATATCACACGGTATTTTATGACGATCCCGGAAGCCGCGCAGCTTGTTGTTCAAGCGGGCGGTCTGGCAACCGGGGGCGAGGTATTTGTGCTTGATATGGGCGAACCAGTAAAAATCATGGATCTGGCCCATAACCTGATCAAGCTCTCCGGGCTTCAGCCGAATGTCGACATAAAGATCGAAATCACAGGATTGCGGCCAGGCGAAAAGCTCTATGAGGAGCTCTCCTATCAGGAGGAGGAAGAAAACCGGAGAACGACACTTAACAGTAAAATTTTTATCTCTCCGCCGATCGTATTTGATACGAAGATTTTCAGGGTTCAGCTTGACAACCTTAAGAAATACTCAGATGAGGGCAATGTTGATGAGCTTCGCAGAGAGCTCAATGAAATCATATTCAGCTGCGTCAATCATAAGCAAGCCGAATATGAGCAGCTCGCGCTCGTTATTTAGCGCTGAAGCTCAAAATTTGGAGGCTGTGTTTTGAAAAAAATAACCGCAGTGCTATTGATTATTGTGATCTCCGCAGGTTTACTTATAAATACGGCGCTTGCGGCTCCGGAGGATCAGGCCGGAGAGGAACCGGTGCCATCGTCTTCTCCATACCAGCCCGGGGTTCCCGTCGATTCGGACGGGCGGGCTTTGCTGTCAAAAGTCGTGGTGAGCGGTGTGAGTCAGAGCACGAAAAACCCGGATAATACGATGAATGTTACTGTTGACCTGAAGAATTACAGCGCAAAGGACATGCATGATGTCATGGTGGGTGTCGGCGGGCTTTCATCCAACACCGTGTCGCTGACAAAGACGTTCGGCCCTTTCAGGACCGACCTCGGAGCGGGGGGCACAGGCAGCGTCAACTTCACGCTGTACGTTTCCCCGGAGATCATCGGCGGGAATTTCCCGATTACGCTGACCTTAACTTATGTCGATGACAGCGGAACTGCTGTCATCGTTGACAGGAGTATTTCAATCCTTGTTGACCGCGGCATCGGGATCACAGGCAGTCAGTCAAGCGTTTTAAGCACCCCCAGAATTTATGTGGGGTCATACAGCATCGGCGCCGACAAGGTTTTCGGCGGCGATGAATTCGAGCTGACTTACACGCTGCTCAATTCCGGTGCCACAACAGTGAAAAACATTCTGCTCACGATGTCCTCCGACAGCAATGCGTATACCGTAAAAACGGGTGTCTCAAACCAGTTTTACATCGGAGAGATGGCCGCCAGCGGCAGTTATACGGGGAAGATAACGCTTCGGGCAAACAACACACTAAAAAGCGGCACATATAATATCTCATTTGCGATTCAATATGAAAGTATGATCAATACGCCCTACACAACGGCAGCCCTGATCAACATACCCATGGAACAAGAACAGGTCTTAAGTATTGGCCATATCAAAGTCCCTGATGCTGTCGTTGTCGGAAATAAGACACTGCTAAACGTCAGCTATGAGAATCCGGGCACAACAAACATTAAGAACCTTGTCATGCAATTGTCCGGCGATATCCCTGATAATGAGAAAACCACTTTAATTGGCACGGTCAAAGCCGGAAGCACCGGCAATATCGATCAATACATTACACCGCAGATCACAGGCTCCCGGGAGATTCAGATATCCTTCTCGTTTGAGGATGCTGATGGGAATTCATATACCACAGCGACAAGATCCGTCACACTTAACGTGCTGACGAATCAAAGCGCTGCGCCGACTGCTGACAGCAATTCTCCAGCTGTTGTTACCGACGGCGAAGCACAAACCGGAACGCAGCAAGTCGAGGGCCTGAATTCCTATTGGGTCTATTTCATCATTGCCGGAGCCGTTGTGCTCGCGGCGGCCGCTCTAATTGCCTGGAGATTCCTAAATGCCAGGAAGAAAAAAATACCCGAGTGGAGCAGGACGAGGAAGTAAATGATACACTCGAGGGTGAAACGCTGTCAGCGTTTCACCCTCGTTTCAGTTATGCTCCGGCGATTTTCCTGCCGTATTCGAAAGCCTGCTGCTTTTGGTCGCCATCAGGATTCCATTGATTCTTAAAGCCCTCGTCAAGCAGCTTAAAGCCGGCATCCTCAAGCATCTTGTTCAGATCACCCACGGCTTCGCCGCTCCAGCCGTAGCACCCGAAGGCGGCGGCTGTTTTGTTTTTGAATTTGAGCTCCTTCATCAGATGGACAAACCCCGCAATTGAATGCAGAAGGCTTCGTGAGATTGTCGGAGAGCCGACGATGACGGTCTTTGATTTAAAGACCTCGGTAATGACGTCGTTCTCGTCAGTTTTCGGAAGATTGAAAACCTTTACAGCCACATCGGGATCAGCCGCGCGTATGCCCTCGGCTATATTTTCAGCCAGGGTCCTGGTGCCGTTCCACATGGTGTCGTAAACGATGGTGATTTGATTTTCCTTATAGTCGTTCGACCACTCGGCGTACTTGCCGACGATCTGCATGGGATCATCGCGCCATATGACGCCGTGGCTCGTGGCAATCATGTCGATCTGCAGGTTGAGCGCTGTGATTTCCTCGAGCTTCTTGCGTAATATCTGGCTGAACGGCGCCAAAATATTGGCGTAGTACTTCATTGCTTCGTTCATCAGATCGCACTGATCCACCAGGTCGTTATACAGGCTGTTCGTCGCAAGATGCTGACCGAAGGCGTCGTTGCTGAAAAGGATGTGGTCCTTTGTCATGTATGTGGCCATACTGTCCGGCCAGTGCAGCATCGGCATTTCGACAAATATCAGCTCCTTGCCGTTGCCAATGTCCAGCTTGTCCCCTGTTTTGACGACATGAAAATTCCAATCTTTATGATACTGACCTTTTAAAGACTTGACAGCATTGGCCGTACAATAGATCGGCGTTTCGGGAATGCGTTCCATCAGCGCCGGCAGAGCGCCGCTGTGGTCGACCTCACCATGATTGGCGATGATATAGTCAATCGAATTCAAATCCAGCTCGCCAGCCAGATTATCAACAAATTCCTTTGCAAAAGGAGCCCATACAGTGTCGATCAATACGGTCTTCTCTTCTTGAATGAGATAGGAATTATATGTCGAGCCGTTATGCGTGGAATACTCGTTGCCGTGAAATGTCTGCAGCTCCCAGTCAACTTTTCCAACCCAGGAAACATTGTTTTTCAGAACTTTCTTCATATAGAACACACCTTTCTTGTCGTTTCAATAGTATCGCCCGATTGCCGCTGACCTAATTGCGGCGTTTTTATTTTTTAAAGCCGGGACCCATTGTACAAAAGGCCATCGTCAGTTCCATATCGGTCAGACGGCGGGCTTTTGTTTTATGCAAGGATTCCGGATTCGGGTAGGGGTAGTTCATCGCGTCGAACGCGTCACCTATGATGATACCGGAGCCGTGCAGCTCCTTGGCGTGCAGAATGCAGTAGACCATCGCCGCGCCTGCGGCCTCGGGCGGGATCATGCCGTTGAAACCGGGCATCGCGAACATCGAGGGATCAAATTTCGACATTTTCATGCCCTCCGGCGGGGACGGCATTTTGGAGAAATCGAGGCGCATGACACCCGCCGGCGTCATGCAGAAGACGGAGACGCCGGTATCCCGGACTTCGTTGGCCAGCGACATCATCAGCGACGTTGCCGCGGCCTTGCCCGCGCAGTAGATTGTGCCGCCCACCATCGGCGGACAGAAATGGAATTGCGTCGCGCTGTAAGTCACAACGCCGTGCCCGCGCGCGACCATACCCGGGACGAATTCCTTGATCGCCAGCGCGACACCGCGGCCGGATATGGCGTAGGACGCGTCGAGATCACTGATGGGAGAGCCGAGTATCGGGCCGTTCAGGCGCATATTCATGGCGTTGTTGACGAGAATGTCGACTTTGCCGAACTTTTCAAACGCTTTCGCCGCCAGGTTTTTAACATCCTGCTCCTCGGATATGTTCGTTTTCACAAACAACGCCGTGCCAGGGCCGTTTTCGGTATTGATCACCCGCTCTGTCTCAACACCCGCGTCAGCATTCAAATCCGCCACGACAACCTTTGCGCCTGCCCACGCAAGAGCGCGCGCGTAACCCAGGCCGATATTGCTCGCGCCCCCCGTCACGACGGCGACCTCGCCCTTCAGCGCGTCTTTCTTCAGACCCGCATATTCCAAATCCATCGGCTCGATATTGAGAACTGTGCTTGTGACTGCCGTTGCTGCTGCCATAAGTTTTTCTCCCTTCGGCATATATCGATCACTTTAATATTAGTATCGCACGATATTACCCTAAAATCAACAGAGTTTGGGGCAATATGGACGACACAGGCGGTTTTATCATCTCATATATTGTTGTGCGGCATTCTATAATGCAAGCGGATAATGACGAGGTGATACGAGATGTACAGGATCTTAATGTGTGTATTCAGCCCGCATATTTATAACGAAATACACCACGGCTTTTTGGAGGCTGGATGTGACGTCAGAGATCTTTTTATCGGAGAGGAATATATAAAGAAACCTGAGCTGCTTGAAGCGGTACTGTGGGATGCCATCGACGCATTCAAGCCGGATTTCGTGTATTCCTACGGCTGGTGGAAGGATACGGCCGATATCGGCGCGTATAGTGACGTCATAAAAAGAAAAGGGCTTTGCCACGTATGGTGGTCCGCCGACGATCCCACCTGTTTTGCGATTTCCTCCCTGCCGGCCGCGAAAAAGTCGGACCTTGTGTTCACTCCGGTGGAGGAGCTGATACCGGAATACGCAAAGTACGGTATTCGGGCCTATCTTCAGCCCAATGCCTGTTCGCCCCATTTCGTCAAGCTGCCGCCCAGGGACGCGTACAGGTATGATATCGTCCTTGCGGCAGACAACTACAGTATGCGGTACGTTGACGAGGAAACAAGGAGAAGCATCCATTACACCTTCAGGGTCGACGGCGTCCGCCAGATATTAAAGCCGCTGGTGGATGAGAAGAAGAACCTGAAGGTGTGGGGGAGATGGTGGACGGATTTTGACCGGGCGTACATGCTCCCGTCGGCATTTTACGGCGGTATCCTGCCGGCTGAGGAAATCCCTTACGTCTGCGCGTCATGCAAAATCGCGCTGGAGATCCAACTGGTCGGCGTTTCCAGAACCTGTTTGACCCCCAGAACATACGACATACTCGGCAGCGGCGCTTTTCTTATAACCCAGTATTCTCCGGCAGTGGCGCATTACTTTAAAAAAGGCGTCCACCTTGAGTGGTCCGAGTCGCAAGAGGAGACGCTGGCGCTTGCCGATTATTACCTGAAGCATGACGGCCTGAGAGAGAGGATTGCTCTGGAGGGGCAGCGGGAGGTCGACGAAAAGCACAGGCTTGTCCACAGGGCCGGAGCCGTGCTGGATATCATGGCGCGGCATTTATAAGGATACAAAAATGATGATGAGTATTGATACCCCGCTTGGCTGAAGAGGCTGTGGGTCTCAATACTCATTGCGGTTTTTACGCGGATCACCGCGGCGTATACTGCTCGAGTATGTCTGTTCGTTTCCTCATCTGCGCATCAAAGTTAAAGACCTCTCTGAATTTTTCCCGGCCCAGGGCAGACAATTGATACAGCTTTTCAGGGGCTTTGTAGTAGTCAAGCACACTGCCGGCGATCATACCGGCATCGGGCGGTATGATGACGATGTTTTTACCATGCTCGAAATGCTCGTTTTGATTCAGGAGGTCCGTGCAGAAGACACCGACCTGATGAAGCGCCGCGTCGATGCAGCAGCCGGTGGGGAAGCCGTCGTAGTTTTTTCCCGGAATGAGGACAAACGGGATGTTCGGAGAGACGATGATATCCATTCCCGAATAAAAGCCGGGAAAGAAGTGATGATCCCGGGAGCCGTAGAATTTTATCCTGTTTTCGATGCCGCTGACATTGATATCGTTTCCGTCAAAGTCGCCGACCACATGGAAAAAAATATCGTCCGCCGCAGGCGCGAGCATCCGGCACACGTCTATAAAAATCGGGTAACCCTTGTCGATACCCATCGCCATATACTTGTTGGCGACAAAGCAGATATCGAAAGTACATTTGTCTTTTTTATATAGCCGTTTTATGACCGGAACGCGGAAATACTGGGGGTGTGTCACCATGCCGTATATATAGCAGATTTTGTCGGGCGTGACAAAGCCGTTTTTTGTGATATATTCGTATGTCATTTTTTGCGTGACGATCACTTTTTTCAGAAGCGGGGATTGCAGGACCTTGATAAGTTTGGCATCGACCTCGGCATCGTTGATCCAATACCCGCCGCCGGGATACAGCTCCAGGACAAACGGCGTATTCGTCATTTCGTATATAAAGTAAAAGCTGCTGGCGTTGCCCAGGAATACAGTATAAAACAGCGCATAGGATTCGCCGGTCCAGTCAAATTCCGTAAAGGATTTGACTCTGTCCTTGAATTGAGGATAAGCCGCGGCATATTCCGGATAAAACATATCATACCTTGAGGAAAAGACCTCGCAGGTGGGATATCTGTCGAGATAATAGTTGAATTCCGATATCCTGAAGCCCGTTTTCAGGCTTGGGAAATAATCATCGAGAATCGCAAGTTTCTTTTTTACATAAACGCTGTTATCCAATATGAATCCCTCTTTTACATATCGCCGACCAAAACGACAAGCTGCTCGGCAGTGATCTAGTTGGCGTTATTTTCGTAGAAACTAAAATTTTCAATTGCCCAATCCATATGATAAAAGTGGTTTTTGCAGGATTCCGGATCGTGAATGGACGCACAGTAAGCCGTTCTTATGCCTGCATCCAGTTCGCTGAAGTATTTCAGGTATTTCC
Source organism: uncultured Papillibacter sp. (assembly GCA_964544005.1). Classification (GTDB taxonomy): domain Bacteria; phylum Bacillota; class Clostridia; order Oscillospirales; family Oscillospiraceae; genus Sporobacter. The sequence goes on along the minus strand of CAZJCH010000007.1, from coordinate 986 downwards.
ACCTGAATGTCTCGGCAAAGGGCAGATTCTTATGCCTTTTATGCAGCAGGGAAAAACAGGTTTCATTCAGTCTGTCAAGCTTGCACCATGAGCTGCCCTCGCAGGCGGCGCATGGTATAAGCTGAGACATATCGATGGGAATGTCGGCCGTCAGTCCGGCTTTAAACGGCGTATAATTATGAACGCGCACCGACAGCTCGGCGTCTCCGTAACAGTTTTCCTCACACCAGTATCCTATGTGATCAATGAGCTCCGGTCTCAGGCATTGACAGTGTCCGGGTATGAAATTATTGATTGTGCCGACCTCACTGCGCGCAAGCTGCAGATAGCTGACGCCGTCCTTCAGGACGGGGACGATCTCGGGCTCGTAAACAGGAAGTGAATTCAGTCTCGGAATCCCAAGAAGCCCAACCTCAGGGAAAGCTTGAAACACCCTCATAAATCGCGTGATCCAATCGTCGGCGTGCAAGTAGACATCGCTTTCCAGCACGATGAAATATTGGTCGGGCCTTCTGCGGGTCAAATTGAGGTTGATAGGGTAGATGGGCCCGCGGTTGACAGGGAGCCTCGTTATCGACTTCACGCGCCTGTCGGTCAGGGTTTGGAGATACGCCCATGTGCCGTCTTGTGAGTTGCTGTCGATAATATGCATTTCAAAGTCATCTGTTGCTCGCAGGAGCGCGCTGAGGTTTCTGACTGTCAGTCCCAGCCTGTAAAAGGTTGTATAGCTTATCAGCGGCGGCGTCACATTGTTCCCCCGTTATTCATTCAGGTAAAGCAGGGACAGCCTGCCGGAGGGCTTCGGCCGACCCTGCTCTTTATTGATTTATACTCATCTCCGATAGTTGCGCCCACGGCCACAAGCAGCGCGTGTGCGCGGAGCGCACACCTGCGCATAATACAAATATCCCTTTTTCAATGGGATATTTGTATTATAAGTATCTATAACATGTTCAAATTGCGGTAATAATCCCCGTTCCAATAGT